>CAZYJB010000603.1:0-3636 GCA_964647675.1 uncultured Verrucomicrobiota bacterium
GACGACATCGGCCTCTCCTTCTCGCAGGGGCTGCGCTCGGTGCTGCGCCACGACCCGGATGTCGTCCTCATCGGCGAAATCCGCGACGCCGAGACGGCCGAGATCGCCGTGCGTGCGGCCCTCACGGGCCACCTCGTCCTCTCAACGCTGCACACCAACGACAGCATCAGCTCCGTGGCGCGCCTGCTCGAGATGCGCGTCGAACCGTTCCTGGTCGCCTCGTCCCTGGTGTGTTCCATCGCGCAACGCCTCGCCCAGCACCTTTGCCCGCACTGCCGCCAGCCGGATGCACTGCTCGCCGAGCCCATCCGCACCGAGATGGCGGTCGCCCTCGACCTGCCCCCGGACACCATTCGCGCTTTCACCGCCCCGGGCTGCGCGCATTGCAACCAGCGCGGCTACCGGGGCCGCCTCGCGATCTACGAGTTCTTCCCGATCAGTGACGCGGTGGCCGACCTCATCGTTCCGGGCATCAAGACCGGTTCGCTGCGCCAGGCCGCCCGTGCCGAAGGCTGGAGGTCCCTGCGCGAAATGGGCTGGATCAAGGTGCAGGAAGGGTCGATCGCAGTCTCGGAACAACGGCGCCTCACCCACCGCCTCCACCGCGCCCGCCTCGCATGAGCCGGTTCCCCGGCCTCGGAGGATCCACTTGCGGCCCCCGGGCGTTCAGCCATTTTCGCCTGCGTCGGCGCACCCCGGCATGACGACCGCCCCATCCAGCAGCCCGTCGCTCTCCCTGACCTTGAGGAATTTCGCCCTCGGACGGCGGCCTAGGTGGACGCTCGTCCGCATCGCAATCCTCATCGCCGGCACGTGGCTGACGCTGCACTACGTCATCGCCCTCCGCAAAATCGAGAGCACCAGCATGCTCCCGAGCTTCCGTGAAGGCACTGTCCACGTCATTTTCCGACTCGCCTACTCCGCCACGCGACCACCCGCCCGAGGCGACATCGTCGCGATCCGCACCTCGGGCGAAACCCTGATGTACGTCAAACGCATCATCGCGCTCCCCGGCGAGACGATTTCCATCGTTCGCGGCATCGTGAATATCGACCGCCAGCCGCTCGAGGAACCCTACACGTCGCGACGGCGAGCCCCCTGGAACCTGCCGCCCAGAACCCTCGGGCCCGACGAGTTTTACGTGATCGGAGACAACCGCGACATGACCCTGGAACAGCACGAACTCGGCGCCATCGAACGCGAGCGCATCATCGGAAAGGTCATCCGTTGAACCGGCGAAAACTGTTGCTGTTTGCCCTCGGGGGCGCGGGAGCCGCTGCCCTGGTCTCCGTCCGGCTCCTCGCCGACCCGGCTGCCCGTGAGTCGCGCCGCATCCGCAAACGGCTCACCGCCTTGGCGGCAGAACTCTCGTTCCCGGAGGGCGAATCCGCGCTGCGGAAACTCAGCTATGCCGAGCGCGTCTCCAGCTACTTCGCCGATTCGACCGACCTCTCGATCTCCCTCGGTCCGCGTAGCCGCGAAGGTATCCTGACCCGCGCCGAACTCGAGGAGGGCTGCCGCGGCATGCGCGCCGTGCTGTCCGGCCTCGAGGTCACTTTCCTGGATATCGAACCGCGCCTGGATCCGGACCAGAGAAAGGCCACCGCCCACCTGACGGCCAAGATCTACTTCAAGGGAGATCCCGACTACATTGTTCAGGAATTCCGCATGCAGTTGGTGCGACCCGAACATCTTTGGCAGGTTGCGCGGATCGAGACCGTTCGCACCATGCGCCGTTGAAAAGCGGCAGAAATGGCCTGTTTCCGCCCGGTATCTGAGGAAACCCCGTAGGTGGAACGATCTAGGGAGATGGTTCTGGAATTCCTCCGGCACCCGTTGGTAACCCCCTAGCCATCAAATCTTTAAGAGTAAAGTTGACTTTCTCCCAAAGGAGCGTAGAAAAATTTGGTCCGGGCGGCGGAACGTTCTTCAGCGGGGTTCCCCACCCCCACCTCCTTGGCGTCTGTCGCTCGGACCTTTCCCTTTTCTCGGCGATCTTCTTAAGGAATTCCTTTAGTGGCGCCCGTTTCCGTGCGGTCAGGCTGTGCGCTGCAGGACGAATTCCGAGCGCAATTGAGGTCCCCTCCCCGTTTCAGTCGCTGCCAGGATTCCGGGTTCGCGCCACCCCCCGGCCGGCAGGGGTCCCGCGCGACCGGACCGCGTCCCAGGCGAACTCCAGCTGATCGGGCTCGCTCAGAGCCGCCGCATCCCAGCCGCGCTCGCGCAATCGCGCGGCAAACTCCGATGCATACCCGTGCAGGGTGAAAACCTTCCGCGGCCCGACCCGCTCGACCATTGCGAGGAGCTGCGGATAGTCCGCGTGATCGCTGAGCGGAAACGCGGCGTCGGCGCGATAACGAAAGCGGGCCCCCGGATCCATGGCCCAACCGGTGGCCACAGCCGCTCGCGTTTCGATGCCCGGCGGAACGAGCGCATGCCAGTCCGACCCAGGGGGACAAAGCAGGACCCGACGTTCCGCCACGGGCGCCACGGCGAGATCACCAGGCGGCAGGACGCCGCCGCAGTCGCGATAGACGTCCATGATGCGGGCGACGCGCGGATGCACCGCCACGGGGAGTCCTGCGGCCAGCACTAGAGCGGCGAGTTCCTGCGCCTTGCCGAGGGCGTAACCGAGCAGCACGGGCATCCGGCCCTCGTTCAGGGTGCCTTCGCAGAAGGCCACCACCTGCGCCGCGACCTGGTCACGGGACGGGAACACATAGCGCGGGCGCCCGAACGTGGTTTCCATGATCAGCTGCCGGGCCGGCACCGGTTCGCAGAGTTCGGACGCAGGGGATGCCTCGAGCTTGAAATCACCGGTGTACAGGACCGAGTCGTCCCCGGCCTCAATCAAGGCCATGGCACTGCCATAGATGTGGCCCGCAGGGAACAACGAGAGCCGCCACTCCACGCCGTCGGTCCGGAATACGCAGGCCTCGCGCCACGGTCGCACATGCTCGACACGGGACGCGCCCCCTCCCAAGCGGGCCTCCATGAACCTCACGGTCGCTGCGGTGGCGATGATCTCGCGGTGTCGCGCGGTATGATCCGAATGCGCGTGGCTCACGAAGACCCGTGCGCCGTCGCGCTGCGACTTCGTCGCATCCAGCCACAGGCGCAGATGTGGAAACCAGATCCCGCCGCGGCGATACTCGAAGGACAACGGCCCCATCCGGCGCACACGTTAGCTGGGTCACGGGATTCCGCCCAGCACACAGGCCGTCCGCCCGCTCGACTTGGAGACCCGGCGGCGGCACCCTCGCGGTCGATGGGCATCAGCCCCCAGCAATTCGAACAGCTCCAGTCCCGGGTGCGGCTCGGATCGCGACGCGGGACGCCGGGTTCGGCCGAGTCCGCGGCGGCACCGGCCACGCGAACGCCGGTCGTGATCCTCGGCATCGACCCCTCGCTGCGCGGCACCGGCTGGGGCGTCATCCGATCCGACCGCCAGCGCAACACGGCACTGGGCTTTGGCACCATCCGCTGCCCCTCCCAATGGCCGCGCAGCCGCTGTCTCGTGCGCATCGCGACCGAGCTCCGCGAAGCCATCCGCACCCATGCCCCGTGGCACTGCGCCATTGAAGGCCTGTTCTTCGCGCAGAACCTCCAGACCGCCCTGCTCATGGGCGAGGCGCG
>CAZYJB010000604.1:0-3634 GCA_964647675.1 uncultured Verrucomicrobiota bacterium
GATGAACATCACGGACGTCGAGGACAAGATCATCCGGCGCGTCCGGGAAACGGGACGTCCACTGCGCGAGTACACCGCCACCTTCGAGGCGGCCTTTCTCGAGGATCATCGCGCCCTCAACTGCCTCGCGCCGCACCATCTGCCGCGCGCGACGGAGTCGATCCCCGCCATCATCGATCTCATCGCCCGGCTGGAGCAGCGCGGCATTGCCTATCGGGCGCCCGATGGCTCGGTCTACTTCAGCATCGCCAAGTACGGCGGCTGCGGACACCGGTACGGGCAACTCTTCCCGGTGAATCTCGACGAGATGCGCCCTGGGGAACGCGTCAGTGCCGACGAGTATGCGAAGGAGTCGGTGGCCGACTTTGCGCTCTGGAAGGCGAGGGTACCGGAGGACGGCGACGTGCACTGGGAAAGTCCGTGGGGGCCGGGACGTCCCGGTTGGCACATCGAGTGCAGCGCCATGAGCATGGGATTGCTGGGCCCCAGCTTCGACCTCCATCTCGGCGGTGAGGATCTCGTGTTCCCGCATCACGAGGATGAGATCGCGCAGAGCGAAGGGGCCGCGCTTCAGGAGCCCGGCCAGCCGTTCGTGAAACACTGGGTGCACGGCGCATTCCTGCTCGTCGAGGGGAAGAAGATGAGCAAGTCGCTGGGCAACTATTACACCCTGCGCGATCTGCTGGGACGCGGGTTTTCCGGCCGCGAGATCCGTTATCTCCTGCTCACCGCCAACTACCGCGAATCGTTCAATTTCACCACCGAAGGGTTGGTCGGCGCGCGCACGGCGCTGGAGCGATTGGACGAATGTGCTGCGAAACTCGCGGATCTGGCGGGAACCGCGGCCGAAGGCGCCTCGCCGGAAGCCCGCCTCGTGGAAGGCTGCGCCGCCCGGCTGGATGATGATCTCAACGTCTCAGCGGCCTGGGGTGAGGTCTTCGAATGGGTGCGTGAGACCAACCGGACCCTCGCGTCCGGCGCCATGACGGCAACGCGGGCGGCGGAGGCGCTCGCGGCATGGCGGATGGTATTGGGCGTGTTCGGCCTGCTCCCCCCCGTGGGGGCCGAGATTCCCGAGGCAGTGCGGCGCCTCGCCGATGAACGGGACGCCGCCCGCAGGGCGAAGGATTTCAAACGGTCCGATGCCTTGCGCGCCGAATTGCTCGCGCAGGGCTGGCTGGTCGAGGACACATCGAAGGGCTGGAAACTCAAACGGCGTTGATTCGCCTTCCGGTGCGGCGCACCGCGCGGATACGCTCGCAGACCATGGCTGAGGATCGAGCGATCGGGTTTCTGGGCACGGGCCGCATGGCGACCGCACTGGCGCAGGGGATCGTCCGGGCTGGCCTGGTGGCTCCGGCCCGCGTCCTGGGCGCCGATGTGGAGGCGGCCGCCCGCGAAGCCTTCGCACGCGCCACCGGCGCGACGGTGGTGACCTCGAATGCCGAGGCGGCCGCGGCACCGACCTTGATCGTCGCTGTGAAGCCTGCCCAGGTGGTCGGGGTCCTCGGCGAACTGGGCAGCCGACTCACCCCGCGTCATCTGGTCGTCTCGATCGCCGCGGGCGTGACGATCGCCGCCTTGGAGCGCGCCGTCCCCCCCGGCGTTCGGGTGGTGCGGGTCATGCCCAATACCCCCGCGCTGGTGGGCGCATCGGCCACCGGGTTCTCGTTGGGGTCGGCCTGCCTGCCCGAAGATGCGGCCTGGGTCCAGGAACTCTTCGCCTCCGTGGGAGTCGCCTTCGCCGTTAAGGAAGCCCTTTTGGATGCCGTCACCGGGCTGAGCGGCAGCGGTCCCGCCTACGCCTATCTTATGATGGAAGCCCTGAGCGATGGCGGCGTGGCCGCCGGGCTCCCACGCGAGGTGTCCACCCGGCTCGCGGCCCAGACGCTGCTTGGCGCAGCCCGCATGGTGCTCGAAACCGGACTTCATCCCGGACAGCTGAAGGACCAGGTGACCAGCCCCGGCGGCACCACAATCGAGGGTCTGCACGAACTGGAGAAGGGAGGCGTCCGGGCTGCGCTCATGACCGCGGTCCGTACCGCTTCGGAAAAATCGCGGCGGCTGGGCCAGGGTTGAGTGTGCTCGATGAGTGACGCGTTTCCGCCATGAGTTTTCCGCCTCCCACCGCCAAGCAGGCCCGCATCATCTGGTTTGCCCTCACCGCGCTCTCGGTGCTGTTGACCGTGGCAATCGTGGGCGCGGTGCTGATCGGGTTCGGGCAGGTCATCGTCGTGCTCTCGCCGGTCCTGTGGCCCATCGCGGTGGCCGCCATCATCGCGTTCATCCTGGATCCCGTGGTGAGCTGGCTGACGGCGCACAAGGTTCCGCGGTTGCGCGCCATTCTGCTGGTTTTTGGCGCCGCCGCGATGCTCGTACTCGGCATCTTTGGCAGTGTCATCCCGCGCGTGGTGTTCGAGGCCCGTGACCTGGCCAATCGTATCAACACCGAGTATCGGGCGCGGGCGGGCGAGAAGATCGAGCAGTGGTTGGCCAGGCCGCCGGCTCCCCTGCTGCGATTCCTTCCGGTTTCCTGGTTGCCAGGCACCGGAACCAATGCGCCTGCGGCGGGCGGAGGCTCGAATGCCGCACCGGTGTCGGCGAGCCCGCCGCCGCCCCAGTCCGCCGCAGCGCGGCCGGGAACTTCCGGGGCTGCGCCCGGCCCGACGAATGCCGCGGCTTCCCAGGGAATCGCCGGCGCCGGGGCGGAGTCGCCCTGGTGGGTCAAGGCGATCGATCCCCAGGCGCTTCGCACCGCAGGCGACTGGCTCGCGACGGTCGTGCCCGAGGTGGGCAAATGGGCGCTCGGCCAAGTGGGGCGTGTGGCCTCGTGGGTGGGCGTGCTGGCGGGTTTGGCCCTGATTCCCATTTATGCGTTCTACTTCCTGCTCGAGAAGCAAAGCATCGAGCGGGAGTGGACCGACTACGTGCCGGTCAGCGATTCGCGGTTGAAGGATGAACTGGTGTGGCTGCTGCAGAACATCAACGACGCGTTGATCGTGTTCTTCCGCGGGCAAGTGCTGGTCGCGATTTGCGATGGCATTCTGTACACCATCGGGTTCGCTGCGATCGGGTTGCGTTACTCGCTGCTGCTGGGGCTGATGGCGACGGTACTGACCGTCGTGCCGTTCCTGGGAGCCATCGTCACCTGCCTGTCGGCGCTGGTGATCGCCCTGCTGCAGTTCGGCGACTGGCAACATCCCCTCCTGGTCCTGGCAGTCTTTTGCGTGGTGCAGACAATCGAAGGCTGGGTGATCCAACCCAAGATCATCGGGGACCGCGTGGGGCTGCACCCGGTAACCATCATCATCTCGCTCCTGGTGGGAACCACGTTGATGGGGGGGATTTTGGGCGGATTGCTGGCGATTCCAGCGACTGCGGTGATGCGTGCGCTCATGTTCCGGTACATCTGGCGGGTGGCTCCCAAGGCGCAACTCGGTCCAACAACGCCCTGACCTACGGGGTGTGAGGCCCCACGCACAGCTAAGAGTTTGCTTGCAGGGAGGGGGGCATTCGATTGAAGACTTTCGGCGTTAAGGGAATGCAGTGGTCTGCCGATGTGACCCCGGGGCTCGTTTGGGGCGATCGGATGGAGGGCGACCCTGGTTCGGCGTGGTTCGTCGGTTTGGCCCGT
>CAZYJB010000605.1:0-3633 GCA_964647675.1 uncultured Verrucomicrobiota bacterium
ACCCGAGACCCGAGTGTCTCGGCCGAGTTCACGGCATCGACCGGCTCGACCGCACCTGGGCTGGCGGCGGTGAGTTGCTTCCACGCCGCCATGAGCAGTCCGGCGGCCTCGGTGGGCGTGGTTCCGGGGCGGAGTTGTTCGCGCAGGAACTTCTCGGCGCCGGCCGTTTCGCGGCCGGGCTCGGTGACGATCGCGAATCCGCCCTTTTGAAGGTGGAAGGTTCCGTCGAATTCGACACGGACGAGCGTGTCCTCGCCCGGCGTCGCACCGAGTTCGGCGAAGAGCGCGCGCGCCAGGGTTGGCGGCGAGAACAGTTGCTCGAACTGCGTTTTGAGCGAGGGCGCGATGCCGAAGCTGATCAGGCGGCGCAGGGTGATGTCTTCGGGCGCGCGGTTGAAGGCTTCGAGGTGGGCGGCGTCGATGATGGCCTGCCGCAGGCGCTCGAGATCGGCTGGGTGCCCGAGTCCCGCCATGGCATGCCGGTCGAAGATCTCGAAGACCTTCGACTGCCCGGAACCGACACCGAGCAGGAGAACGCCGGACTCGAGAGAGGCGGCGAAGACGGGCGAGCCACCGGCGAGCCGCGACTCGACGTACTCACGTCGTTGTCCGATGGCCTCGAGCCAGCGATAGGGTTCTTCGGTCATGGCGTCGGAGGAGGTGCCAGGGAGGCCGCCTGTTCGTCGTCGGACACCGCTTCCACGCCCTGCGCGGTGAGCAATCGCAACGTGGCAAAGCGCCGGGCGTCGGGCTGCACCCCGCCGGTGGCGCTGTCGAACTCCGCCGCGGTCATGAGCAGTTGCAGAGCGAGCCGGATGGCCTCGCGTCGTGGCAGCGTGGAGGGACGCGGGGCTCCAAAGCGTTCCTGGAACCCGAGGATGCTGCGAATGGTGGAGGCCCCGGAACCGGAGGCCGCGAAGTCGACCGCCTGGAACTGCGCCCCCAACGCATCGTAGAAATAAAGGCGCGGACGGGGCGGGGAGAGTGCGGTATCGAGGCCGGCGAAGAGGGGCGCCACAATGCCCACGCCCTGAAGGGTCAGCGGCAGGTTCTCGCGCAGCGCCCGGGACAGGGCGCGCACCCGCGCGGGGAGGCTGAGCGGCTGGAGTTGGCTGCGCCGGTAGTATTCGAAGGAAGTCTGCAGTGCGCGCGCCATTTCGAAGGCCGTGGCCGGCACGCCCGCGATGGCGAGCAGTGACGTGGCATCGAGCTCGATGATCTTCTCGATCGTGTCGGTGACGATGACATTGCCGGCCGTCGCCCGGCGGTCGCCGGCCACGATCGCGCCCCCGGCGAAGTGAAATCCGAAGACCGTCGTGGCCTGGGTCTCGACGGGGGCGAGACCGCTGGCCTGAGGCGTCGCGCGCGACACCGCGCCGTGGCGCGCCAGCAGCGCGAAGAAATCGCCGGAGAGAGGGGCCGCCGGATGAGGATCGCCCACGTCGGGAAGGAGTCGGGTGAAAGGGCCGAGAGGACCTCAGAAAGCGTGGCAGGTCGGGCTACTGCCCGGTGCGCTGGCGGTAGCGGCGAGCCTGGTCGGGATCCACGCGACGCATGCGTTTGAGCAGCTCGTCCGTGTTGGGTTTGTCCACCTGCGGTGCCTTGGGTCCATCGCCGCCGCCGCCGGAAGGAGCCGGGGCGGTCGGACGGAACTTTTGGTTTTGTTCAGGCATAGGGATCGGCTCCGGCTTTGCGCGCGTCGTGCCTACTTTCCGCCGGTTGCGACAAAGCGCAAGTCGTCGGGCGAGGTGGCGCGCAGGATGGCCGCGGTCCAGGTGCGGACATCGTCGGTTCGCATGAGGCTGCCGAGGTCGATGCGCAGCGGGCCATGGCTCGTGCGCAGGGTGACGTGGTCCCACTGCGCGGACTCCACCGCGCCCGCGAAGCGCGAGACGCACAGCCCTCGCACCGCCGCGCGCGTGTTGGAGGGCGGTTCGTGCACGGCGCGTTCCACCGCGACGGCGCCCGTGTCGGGCAGGGGCAGGGGGCGCACGGCGCCGGATTGCTCGAGGGCGAAGAACAGGCCTTCCGCGGGGTCGAGCCGGTGGTATTCGAGATCGAGGCTGCGCAGCCAGGGGTCGGCGTCGGCAATGCCCTCGGCGTCCTGGAACCGCCGGATGAGCTGGCGCTTGGCCACCCAGTCGAGACGGTCGGCACACAGGAGGGGATCCCTCGCAAGGTCCTGGAGGACGGATTCCCACGCCTCCACGAGCGCCTTGCGGTGGGGCGCCGAAAGGTCGCAGCAGTCGCGCACGGCGCGCAGGTACCCGGATTGCACTTCCAGAGCGGTGGACGGGCGGTCGGCATCGAGCCGCACGGGCCAGCGGAAGGAATCGTCACGGGAGATGGCGCGCAAAGTGGCGAGGGGATCCGCCAGTCGCGGCCAGGTGCGACGGGGTTGAGCGGCGATGGCTTCGAGGACGAGGGCGGTGGTGCCGACCTTCAGCCAGGTGGCATAGGGCATGAGGTTGGCGTCACCGAGGATGACGTGGAACCGGCGCCACAGGAGCGGGTCGGCGTGGGGTTCGTCGCGGGTGTTGACCAGCGGCCGGCGCTGCATGGTGTCGACGCTTTGCAGCTCCGAGAAGAAATCGCTGCGCTGCGCAATCTGGAATCCGGCGGAGACGAAGCGATCCTCTTCCTCGATGGCGAACTTGCCGGCACCGGCGAAGACCTGGCGGGTGACGAGGAACGCCTGGATTGCCGCGGCGAGGGACTGCCAGTCGAGCGCGCGCGGAACGAGGTAATTCTCGTGGCAGCCGTAACTGTGTCCGCGGAAGTCGGTGTTGTTCTTGTAGACGCGCACCGTCTCGCCGCGCTGCCGCGACAGTTCGGCCGCGCAGGCCATCACGAGGCGTTCGCCGGCGCGGTCGTGGGTGACCACGTCGTGGAAGGCCGTGCATTCGGGCGTGCAGTATTCCGGGTGCGCATGGTCGTTGTAGAAACGTGCTCCGTTGCCGAAGACGAAATCGCTTTTGATCTCGGTGAAGCTGAGGGCGCGCTCGGAATCCTGCGCGATGTAGTTCGACTCGTCGAAGTCCTGGCGCAGTTCCTCGACTTCGAATCCACGCATATCGCGGTGCGGATTCTCAGCCTCGTAATCCCAGCGCATGAGAATCCCGGGCTCGGACGCGCTGCGGACGAGAGCGATGGACTCGGCGACCACATCGAGGTCGGTATGCTCGCCGCGCGCGATGCCGAATTCGGTTTCGAGACCGATCAGCGTCGCGCCGACGGCCGCGGTGGGATGGTGGGAACTCACGGCGTGGGATCAGATGACCCCGGTGGGGGCGGCCTTGCGGGGGCGGATCGGGCCGAGCCGCACGACGTTCTCCGGGTCGAAATCGGTGAGCTTCAACCAATCCTCGGTGAGATCGGACGACGGGAAGAGGTCGTTTTCGGCGTGCTCGAGCCGCAGGGCGTCGAGGAGATCCTGGCGCGTGAGTTCGCCCTCGGACGTGGTGGCGATGGCGCGCTTGATCGCGAGACCCTTGGCGCGTTCCACCACGGCGGCGATGAGGGCGCCGCTGGCGAGATCGCCGCGGGTGAGCACCTCGCGGCGGCCGCTGCGGTAGGTGAGCTCGAGAAACTCGTTGTCGGGCGTGCGCGCAAACTGCGCCTCGGCGGCACGCG
>CAZYJB010000606.1:0-3618 GCA_964647675.1 uncultured Verrucomicrobiota bacterium
CCTGGACGGCGGCGGCTACGACGCACGTAGCCGCGAGCGTGTAGCTCGCGCTGACTGGCGTTGGCGAATGGAGTGGCTGGAGCGGACGAGCGCCGCCTGGACGGCGGCGGCCCCGGGCGGCCCCGGCGGTTGCGTCGCGGCGGGATGGTGTCATGGTCTCGCCCGGTCTTTTACCATTATGGAGAAACCCAAGATTGTGGCTTACCTGAAGCCGTCCTGCGGCTGGAGCAATGGCGTCCGCGCGGTGATGAAGAAGTACGACCTCAGCTTCGAGGATCGCGACATCATCAACAACCCGGCGCAGCGCGCCGAAATGATCGAGCGCAGCGGACAAATGCTGAGTCCGTGCGTCGAGATCAACGGTCAGATGCTGGCCGACGTCAGCGGCGAAGAGGTCGAGGCCTGGATGTTGTCCAAGGGTCTCGTGGCGCCGAACAGCAAGGCCCCGGACGCGCCCACCAACCAGCCGTGCGCGGACGAACTGCCGCAGCCCACGGGCATCCACTTCCGGCGCAGCGCCTGACCGACCAAGGTCGGCGGTTGGACTGGGCGGCGGATCCGTCGATCTCGCAACGACAAGGCGGAACCGGGAGGCCTCCCGGTTCCGCCTTGGTCGTGTGGGAGAGTTGGACGGACCGCGGGAGCGCGAGAGCAAAATCGCGCCTGCCTGCGGTCGCATCTACTTGCGCGTCTTCACCAGCGGCTCGGCGCCGATGAGCGGCACGAGCTTCTTCGCCTTCTCGAGCGCGGCCACGGCGTCGTCCGGCAGCGGACAGACACTGACGTTGCGGTAGTGCACCACGCTGCCGCCGTCGTGCTGCTGGAGCGCGAGGTGGCCGTCGGTGAAGGAGTTCTTCTCATCCACGAAATCCACGACGACCTTGTCGTTCACGAGAATGACCACGCGGTTGCCCACTGCAACGACGGTCTGGGTCCACCAGGTGTCGTCGGCGACGATCTGCTCCAGCATTTTTGCCCGATTGTAGAGACTGCCGGTCTTCTGCGGGTCCGGGCTGGTGTTTTCCACCTGCGATTCGTAGCCGTCCGGCCAGCCGGGCATCAGCTTCGCGCGGAAGTACATTCCCGAGTTGCCGCGGTGATTGAGTTTCGCGTCGGCGCGGAAGATGAGATTGCGATAGGTCTTGGGGCTGAAGAGATGGCTGCGCTCGCCGCGTCCCACCAGCTGGCCCTCCGGGTTGATGGTCCAGCGACCTGGGTCGAAAGTCTGCCAACCGCTCAGCGTCTTGCCGTCGAAGAGCGGGATGAAGCCCTTGGCGTCCGGCTTCTCAGCAACCGGAGTTCCCTCGACCACCGGCGTCGGCGCGGCGGCTTGGACGTGCAGGGCGAGGCTGGAGGCGAGCAGGGCACAGGCGACGAGTGCGCGTCGCGCGAAAGTAAATTGCATGCGGGCGCTATAAACGACGGCCGGTGGCTCACTCAATCGTGAAATGGCTTTCCGGGCGGCTGCGCCTGCATCTTCCCGGTGCGCTTGCGTCGCGCGACTTCCCATCCCAGCCTTCGGCCACGTCATGAACCCCTCGATGCCACGCCTCGAGTCCCACGTCGCTCCCCCCTCCCGCCGGACCTTTCTGCGGACCACCGCGCTCGCCGCCGCGACCGCGCCCGCCCTGCGACTGATCGGGGCTGATTCCCCGACGCGCCGGTATCGCACGGCCCTGATCGGTTGCGGGTGGTGGGGCAACAACATCCTGGGCGAAGCGATGGCCTCCGGCGTCTGTCGCGTGGTGGGTCTTTGCGACGTGGACACGCGTTGGTTGAATCCCACGCGGGAACGCGTCGTGCGCGAACTGGGCGACCAACCGGCGTCCTACCGCGATTATCGCGAGCTGCTCGACCGCGAGCGCCCCGAAATCGTCATCGTCGCCACGCCGGATCACTGGCATCCGCTGCAGACGATTGCAGCGGTCGAGGCAGGCGCGCACGTCTACGTCGAAAAGCCCATCAGCCACACCATCGAGGAGGGGCGCGCCATGGTGAAGGCGGCGCGCCGCACCGGGCGCGTGGTGCAGGTCGGCACCCACCGTCGCGTGGCGCCGCACAACGTTTCCGGACGCGACTTCCTGCGCTCGGGCAAAGCCGGCCAGATCGGCATGATTCGCGCCTTCGTGCATTACGGAGGCGGACCCGAGACGCCCCTGCCGAACATCGAGCCGCCCAAAGAACTGGACTGGGATCTCTGGTGTGGTCCCGCCCCGCTGCGGCATTTCAACGGGTCGCCTGATCTTTCGAATCCGTGGCGTGGCGGCATTCATCCGCGCGGGTTCCGCAACTACCTCGACTACGCGAACGGCACGCTGGGTGACTGGGGCATTCATTGGATGGACCAGGTGCTTTGGATCATGGAAGAGAAGTGGCCGCGCCGGATCGATTCGTTCGGCGGGCGTTCCGTAAAGGGACCCCCCGTCTACACCGCGGCCGAGCAGACCACCGACGCGCCGGATCATCAGGTGGCGACCTTCGATTTCGAGCGATTCACGCTCACCTGGGAGCACCGCCAGTTTGCGGGAAACAACGCCGAGAAGGGCGAGAACGTGGGCTGCTACTTCTACGGCACCGAGGGCACCTTCCACATGGGGTGGCACCAGGGGTGGAAGTTCTACCCCGCCGACAGCTCCAAGCCGGTGATCGAGGAGGCCGCCAAGCTGAACGAGCCGGACCAGCAGAACATCCGCGAGCTGTGGGCGGATTTCCTGAGTGCCATCCGCAACGGCGCGCGCCCGGTGAGCGACATCGAGGCGATTCACTATTCCACCAACGTCAGCCTGCTGGGCATGCTGTCGCTCAAACTGGGGCGCAGTCTGGTGTGGGACGGTGCGCGCGAGCAGGTGGTGAATGACCGCGAAGCCAACCGGCACCTGCGCCGCGAGTATCGCGGACCATGGAAGTATCCGCGAGCGTGAGGGGGCTGCCCTTATTCGGTTGTCGCGGGCTGCGGGGTACGGGCCACGGCATCGAGGGCGGCGACCGTGGCCGTGACCAGCGCCTCGGTGCGGAGGCGAAGGTCGAAGTCCGAAGGCGTCTCGAGCGTGTAGGAGAGCCGGGTCTTGTGCTGGAGCAGGTAGAGGGCCTCCGGCCATTCCGCGCGGTTGGCGGGATCGATCACGGGCCGGATGATGCCATCCGCGGCGTCGCGTCCGTCGATCAGCGGGGAGAGGTCGATGGGACACACGTCGCGCACGGCGTCGATGACGGATTGGGCGAGGGACGGCCGAAGCGTGGGGTTCAGTTCGTACACGTAGAAGCCGGCGGCTTCCCAGTCCTCGTGCAGGCAGAGCGTTACGTCGAACAAGGGCTGGTGCTGCAGCCATTGGACGTGGCCCTGGACCTCCGCACTGCGCAGGTGCCGGTAGTCCCGGTTGAGATCGATGCCGTCGGCGGAGAGGCGCGAGTTGCGGGGGAACCCCGTGGGATTCAGGCAGGGCAGGCACCAGATCCAGGCGTGGCGCGGGAGGTCGGTCCGGCGCAGCAGTTCGAGGGCCGCCAGCGGGCCCGCGGGTTCGTCGCCGTGGATGCCGGTGGAGATGTAAAGCCGCGGCGTCCAGGTGCCGGCCTCGGAGGGCGCACGCACGAAGGCCGGCAGGTCGAGGCCGGAGAGGC
>CAZYJB010000607.1:0-3617 GCA_964647675.1 uncultured Verrucomicrobiota bacterium
GAGGGGGGCACGAACGTGACCGGCGCAATGACCGTGGTCCGGGCTCCGGGCTTGGCCGCGCGCGGCGCACGGGCCGGCTCGGCGGTGAAATAGGTGATGAGCTGCTGGGCCGAAAGCGTGGACGTAGCCGGCGGCGTGCGAGGGTCGGAAGGCGCGGATCCGGCGATCGGCTCGGAGGCCGGCGACGCTTCCTCGATCGGTGCCGGCTCGGGCAGGGTGCGCTCCTCGAGAGTCGTGGTCACGGCGGGTGCGGGCGCAGCCGGCTCGTCGAGAGTCCCGCGAGTCGGCTCGGAAGGCGTCACCGGAAGCGTGGGCGCCGGGAGCGGCGGAAGCTCCACCGGCGTCGGCTTGGCGGCGGCGGTGTACCTCAGGGGCGGCGGTCCAGACAGAGGCAAATAGCCGCGCGGCCCGGCGGTAGCGGTGGAGACCGCGACCGCCAAGCTGGCGAGTATTCCCAGACTGGAACGCATGTGAGTCATCCTGAGCAACCGCCCCGGGGCGGTGCGAGGCCGTGGAACGGCTGGCGCATGGGTGGAGCAGCGGCAGGCATCAGGCCGCAACCGCTTCCTTCCTGTTGAGTGCCGAGACGGCGTCCTCGAAGGTGGGTGCGAACACCCAGTCCCTGGTCTCCTCGAACTTGCGGCACTCCTGCGCCACTGTGCCGGAGCCGACCATGCGGCTGCGCAGCGACATTTCGTCGCAGACCTGGAGCGTCTCAAGGCCGAGCTTGACGAGCGCGACGTCGGCGGTCTTCAGCTCGCCGAGGTCGAACACCACCCTGGCCAGACCGGCGTCCACCGCTTCAGCGATCTTCGGCCGCAGGTGGCCAGTGATTTCCTGGGCGACGGCGGTGGTGAATTTCGCCGGCAGTTTGATCCAGAGGACCCCGTCCCGGTGCTCGAAATAGGAGCCGGACGTGTTGAGGCCGAGCGCCTGCGCGACGCGACTCTTCACCTCGTCGATGTCGAGGGGCTTGGTGATGATGCCCGTGAATCCCGCCTGCTGGGCCCGGGACTGCTCTTCGGTCGCCGTCTTCACGCACATGGCGAACACGGGCACCGATTTCGTATTCGCCTGCGCACGCAGCATCTGGAAGAACGTGAACGCCGCGTAGTCGGGCAGGCTGAGGCTGACCACCACCACGTCAGGGGTGGCCTGATGACAGACGTCGAGGCCTTCGCCGGCCGTGGCGCACGCCTGGACTGACCATGCGGTGTCAGCGAGCCCATGGACGATCTGATCGGCGATGGCGGGCTTGTTGTCGACCACCAGCACGGTGATGGGATCGTCGAAACGGCCGGCCCTCAAGCTCATGAGACGCCTGGGCTGGAGATTCACGACGCGGCCGACGCGCTCGACGATGATGTTCTCCTTGAAGGGTTTCACGAGGTAGTCGCGCACGCCCTGCTTCGCGATGCGCAACACGTTTTCCCGCCCCGACTCGGCAGTCAGCATGATCACCGGGATCGACTTGAGGTCCGGATCCGCCTTGAGCCTGGCGAGCGTCTCGAAGCCGTCCATGACCGGCATGGTGAGGTCGAGGAGGATGAGGTTGGGGCGTTCCTTGGCGGCCACCATCAGTCCCTCGATCCCGTTCGAGGCTTCGAACACCTCGCAGTCGAAGGAACGGAAGGCCCTGCCGACAATGAGCCGGATGGTCTTGCTGTCGTCGACGGTGAGAATCTTGATCGGCATACTCGGACAACGCTCAGCTGGGTTTGATCAGGGTCTCGACACCCAGCCGGTAATGACCGCATTTGAAAGTGTTGAACCGTCGCGTGGTTGAACTGGTGCTCACCACGACGAACTGGCTCCCTCGCACTATGGAGGGAATGGTCAGCACGCAGGGCATGCCACGGTCGGAGAGCTGGGATTTGATCTGACCGGCCACCATGTTGGTGAGTTCGCCGAACGCGTCGTTCACCATCTCATCCCCTTCCACTTCATTGACCGTCAGGCCGAGAAGTTGGCCGGTGATTTCGCGCGCAAACGTGGCGCTCGAGTAGAGGTAAACAACTCCGGTAAGCCTGCCGATGAACCCGACCGAACTCGCCACCTGCGGCTCGCCGCTCCAAAGGGAGCTATCGGACTGTTCGGCCACCACGCTCACGTTCAGCATCGTGTCGAAGGCCCTCGCAACCGCCTGCGTGACCAATTCGTCGATTTGGTCGATCATTCTGATGGACCATCGGCACTTCCCGCAGGCACTTAACAAATTGCGTAAACTTTCCATCATCGGCTGCGCAGGTTCGCGGCCGCCTGATTGCCGCTAAAGGGATTCACTTAAGGAAATCCTTCATGCTCCGGACCAAAACCCGCCGCGGCACCCGGCTCTCCTGCGCTGCGCTGCGGTCCGCACAGACTCATCGGACAGGGTGTTAACCCACCCGCCCGTCCATCCGATAGGACGGTGAGATGACGTCCAATACGGCCACACTGCCTGGCTCGCTCGCCGGGTGCGACGCCGAGCAGATCGAAGCCCGTGTCCGCAACTGTCCCCGCCTGCCCTCCCTCGGCAGCGTCAACAGCGCCTTGCGGGAGCTGCTGAACGCCGATCAGCGTTACACGTCGCAGATCGCGGAGATCATCCGCCGCGACCCCAGTCTCACCGCGCGACTCCTGCGTCTGGTGAACTCGGTCTATTTCGGCTTCAACACCCCCATCAACAGCATCGAGGAGGCGGTCTTCTTTCTGGGCGTGCGACAGATCCGCCAGCTCGCGATGATGACGCCCATCATCGAGGACTTCCAGAAGCTGACCGGGCGCGTGCCCTTCGAGTGGCGCGGCTTCTGGCAGCACTGCATTGGCACGGCCATCCTGACCCGTGAGGTGACCAGCGCCTTCGAGGTGCCCAGCGATGAGTCGGATTACGTGGCCGGCCTCGTGCACGACGTGGGTAAGATCGTCATGGCTTCGGCGTTCCCGGAACATTTCGCCGCGATCCAACTCCGTCACAAGGAGACCCAGCGCGACCTGACGGAGATCGAGATGGAACTCCTCGGAGTCGACCATTCGGAACTCGGTGCGCTCTACCTTTCGAGCCACCGGCTGCCCGAGATCATGGTCGACGCCGCCCGCTTCCACCATCGCCCGCATGAGGCTCCACGCCACGCGCGTGCGGTCGCGGCGGTCCAGATCGCCGACCTCCTCATTCGCCACGCGCGCATTGGAAACAGCGGCAACCTGCACGAAGTCACCGCCGACGCGTGGGTGAACGCCTCTGGTTGGTCCATATTGTGCGATCAGCGGACCGGGGAAGAACGGGCGATCGCGGAAGCCTGCCTGCTCCGCAGCCTCGAACGGCTACCGTCCATCCTCGACGGCCTCGTCTGACCCCAACCCGCCATCCCCCGTTCACCGTCCGGTTGCGCCACTTCGGCCGGGCCACCCCGGCCCGTCTTCAGCGGGCGGGACGACCTCAGATTCAGGGGGTGGCCGGTGGGTCGGACTCTGCGCTCATTGCGCTGGCAGGGTGGGTTTCCAACGCGCCGTCCTCGTGCAGCCGGCGCCCCAGTTCGCTCACCAGATCGCGCACGACGAATGGCTTCACCAGGAAGGAGATCCGACCACCGCCCGCCTTCTCCGCCTCGTCCCGCTGGTTGGGCAGGCCGCTGATG
>CAZYJB010000608.1:0-3615 GCA_964647675.1 uncultured Verrucomicrobiota bacterium
GGGCGAGCGCGGCGAGTATCCGTGCTGCGCGGAGGGCAACATGACCCAGTCGATGTCCCACATGAACAGGCGCCAGCGGTTCCCGGGCGCGATGTGGGCGTACATGTTCTTTCCGATGTCGTAGCCCCACGCATCGAGGTTCACGATGATGTTCTCGGTGGCGAAGACGCGCATCCACTCCTCGAGGTCCGCCATGGCGGCGAGCGAATCCGGGTAACCCTGGACCGCGGTGGCGTTGGCGGCGGTCACGAGGTTCAGCAGGTTGGAGTAGTCGTGTGGGGCTTCGCTGGCGCGCTTGAGCCAGTTCCAGCGGTAACGGCGCACGGCGGGCTGGCCGTTGGCACCCCGGTAGGACTCGAGGCGCGGCGCGACGATGGAGGTCAGACCGAGGCGGTCGTCGAACTCGAACCATTGCTCGATCTTGTAGAGTTCCCCGCCCGACGCATCCGGACGCCAGCTTTCCACGAGGTCGCCATTCACCTGTTGCGCATCCTCGTAAACGCTGCCGCGCGCGGTCTCGGTGATGCCATTGACGTGCAGCCGGATGTAGCGGCGGTGGTTGAAGGGAATGCCGAGCTCGCGCGCGATCCAGTAGGCCATCGGCTCCTGCTGCGCCGTGGCGTCGCGTCCCGGCCAGTCGAGCACGACTTCAGTCGCACCGAGAAATGGTTCCTGGTCGGGGAAGTGCAGCACGTAGCCGCAGAGCGCGCCGGTCGGACCGTTGTAGCCGGGCGAGATGTGCGGGCTGCCGGCGTAGAGGGCGCCCACGCCATGGATCACTCGTTCGTCGTTGTACGTGAAGGTCACGGGCAGCGGTGTGTTGTCGAGTCGCGCGCGCGAGCTCCAACGCTGGCGCGTGGCGGATGTCATCCAAAGCCGGTACGTGCCGAGGGTGGCGTTGGGCCGGGCTTCCCCGACGCGAACAAGCGCTTCGGAGCTGGGGAAGGTTCGAGACAATCCACTGGGTGACGCGTCGACGGCTTCGACACGAAAGGCATGGAGGGTTCCGCTCGCCGTGCCCGGCACTGTGACGGAATAGAGTCCGTCGCCGGCCAGGGTGTCTCCGTCGCGTCCCTCGTCGTTCATGTCCTGGATCGTTTCGGAGGGCGACGGATCGAGGCGACGGCGCAGGCGTACCGACGCCACGCCATCGGGATCGGTGACGCGAGCGGTGATCACGAACGGCGTGGAGGCCGGGGGCAGGATGGGGGAGTGGGAGAGCGATCCGATCGCGGGGCCGTGTTCGGTGGAGCGCCGACTGTTGGGCAGTCCCGGAGTTCCCGGGCGCGCCGCCCGCTCGAGGGTGACGGGTGCTTCAAGCGCATTGCCTCGCAGCCTGAGCAGCAGGTGCGGATCTCCGCGCAGCCAGCGGATGCGCGCGCCGATCGTGGCGGTGGATCCGGATGCGATCGCCGAGGTCAGCGGTGTCTCCATGCGATTGGCCCCGGAGTCGCCACGACCACGCGCGACCACGCGCAGCGCACCGACTGCGTTCTCCCAGCGGCTCTCGGCGTGCGTGCCGCGAAACACCCAACCGGCGACGCCGGCGTCGAAGGTGCCGTTGGCCACGCGATTGGCTCCGCCGGTGGCTTGAACGCGGACGTCATCCACGAGGTACTCTCCCTCTCCCAGCGCGAAGAGTTGGAGTTGGTCCGCGGTCCCCACTCCGAGCTCGAGGCGCGCGGTCGAGTCGACCGTGGTCCAGGGAGCCTTTTCGGATTCGTCGGAGTCCTGCCAATCCCCGCCTGCGAATCCGGTCGAGCGCGGATCAACTCGCTCGAGGCTGCTGCCGCCGCCATCGGCCCAGGTTCCCCATTCGCCCCCCGCCGAGTACGCCACTTCAGCGTGCGTGACGTAATACGTGGACGTCATGGTTGGGTCTCCGGCACTCGGAATCGCACGCGGAACAGGACGCTCCAACGCGAGCCGTTCGCTCCGATTGGCAAGGCTTCCGTCAAATGGTCCCAGGACCTGCGCCGGGCTCAGGTCGGGATGCCGCGCGCGCAGGAAGTCGGAATCGCGCGCGATGACCAGCAGCGCGCCGGGACCGAGGACGGTGCCCGCCGGAAACTCGAATCGGATGCCGTCCTGGAGACGCCAGCCTCCGAGATCGACGCGGTTGGTGCCGCGGTTCAACAGCTCCACATACTCGCCGCGTTCCTGAGGGTCGGGAGGGTGATACATGATCTCGTTGAAGATGATTTCTCCACGCATGGCCGGCGCATTGGCGTCGCCGGGTGTCGAGCGTTCGAGCGGACTCCAGCCCGAGGGAGCGGCCTCGTCCCGTCCCTGCGCGACGCCTTCGGCCTGGGGCGCCAGCCGGATCGCGTCGAGGCATTCCAGTCCGGCCGGATCGAGCAGGAGTAGCGTTTCACCTGCACCCGCCGGACGATGGCCTTCGCGCGGTCCCAGCGCCACGGCGGCGCGGGCCTTGGGACCGAGGGTGAACTCCGCAGGCAGGGATGCCCCATAGCCGGCTGCCGGAGCGCGAAGCCAGTGGCCGCCCAGGTCGAGGGTCGAATCGGTGAGGTTCTGCACTTCGACAAACGAACCGTCCGCAGACGCCGCGGAAACCAGGAACTCCTCGAAGCGCACCTCCACCGAACGCGGCACCGGGTCCGCATGTCCAGGGGAACCACCGATGCGGGTGCTGCGCGCCCAGGCGCGGTCATCCCCTTCGCCATAGGAAGCGTGGCGCAGGACCAGGGAGAGACCGGTGCCGTCCGTGCCAGCGGGCCAGGGCGCACCGGGCCGATACTGGATTTCGAGGAGGACCGCGCCCGAGGGGTTGATGAGTCGCAGCACTCCGCCCCCATTGTTGAGGCGCCCGGAGTACGGGCCGTGGACGTTGGAGAGTCCATGAACGGCCGCGAGATCGGACGGCGAATGCGCCACCACCACGTAGCCACCGCCCGGCACCTGGGTCCCGGCAGGAAAGGTGAACTCGGTTTCGCCGGTGAGCCGGTGTCCTCCCAAATCCTCGGTGATCAGGCCGGTGTTCCGTAGTTCGATGAACTCCAGATCGCGCCCGTCGGCTCGTGGGGCAGGGTGGAACTGGATCTCGGTGATGGCCCAATGCGTGCGGCGGCTGCTGGGGCCCTCGGCATCGGCGTCAAACGCGATGGTGGCCACGCCCACGACCAGGAGCTGAGCAAGGAGCCGGGATGCCTGGCGGAGAAACGCAGCGAAGGGCATGACGCCGCCACGTTCGCACGTCGAGGGTCCCCGGCCAAGTTACGGCAGCGAAGTAGACTTTGGCCGCGAGCCGGAGTAGAAGCGTTCCTGAAAAACGTACCCCCGGTATGCGCCACTCCACCCCTTGCTCGTCTTGGCGTCGGTTCCTGATCCTTCCGCTCCTCACGGCCCAAGCCGCGCTGGCTCAGGCGCCCGCGGCCGAGGCTCCCAAACCCGACTTCCCGCCCCACACCGAAGTCCTCAAGGACTACGAGCAGGTGGTGTCGTCGATCGACCGCGCGCCGAGCCTGTTGCAGATCTGGGTCCGGCGTAAGGACAACCAGATGCTGGCGGTGTTCCCGGAGAAATTTGCTGAAAAGAAGTTCTTCATTGCGCTCACGGTGGCCAGCGGCGAGCGCTATGCCGGGCTTCAGGCGGGGG
>CAZYJB010000609.1:0-3612 GCA_964647675.1 uncultured Verrucomicrobiota bacterium
GGCTGGGCAAGCCCGGGGTCGCGTTCCCAGGTTGGGCCGCTGGGAGGAAGACCTCGAACACGGAGCCTTCGCCGGGGGACGATTGAACGCGGATGGTTCCCTGGTGTTTTTCCACGATCCCATGAACCACGGCGAGACCAAGGCCGGTTCCCTGTCCCGCGGGTTTGGTGGTGAAGAACGGTTCGAAGACGCGCTCGAGGGTCGCGGCATCCATGCCCGGACCGTCGTCGCCCACGCAGAGGCGCGCGTAGGATCCTGGACTGATGCGCAGCGCTCCGGGTGTTCCGTCCTTTCCAACCTCGGTGCCCTCGAGCGAGATGCTGATGCGTCCGGGGCGGTCGCCAATGGCCTGGGCCGCGTTGGTGGCGAGGTTGAAGATGACCTGCTGGAGCAGCGTGGCATCGCCGAAGACATCTGGTACGGGGTCCTGGACGCGCACCTGGAGTTGCGCGGTGGCGGGCAGGGCGGCACGAAGGAGGCGCAACGACTCGTCGAACAACGGCTGCAACGGAATGATGCGGCGCTCGGGTTCGCCGCGGCGCGAGAAGGTAAGGATCTGTTTGACCAGTTCCTTGGCGCGATTGGCGGCGCTGAGGGCGTCGTCGAGGTTCGTCTGGACCTCGGGCAGGTGTCCGGCATCCATGCGAGCCAACTGCGTGTGGCCGATGATGGCGCCGAGGATGTTGTTGAAATCGTGGGCGATGCCGCCGGCCAGGGTGCCGATGGCCTCCATCTTCTGGGCCTGGCGCAGTTGCGATTCGAGGCGGGCTTGTTCCGCGGCCGCAAACTTCTGAGCGGTAATGTCGCGGATGTTGGAGACAACCGCCGCCAGGTTCTGGTCGCCCAGTCGGTTGGTCACGGCCGTTTGGATCCAACGGATCGATCCATCCTTGTGCCGGATGCGGAACTCCGCCTCCACGTGGGCATTGGGCGTCTGCCGGATTCGCAATGCGTGTTCCGCGAATCGTTCGGCGTCCTCCGCGACGATGAAAGTTCCGAGCTTCCGGCCGACCAGTTCCTCGCGGCCGTAGCCCGAAATGCGCGTGACCGCCGGGCTGACGTAGATGCAATGACCGTCGGCGTCGGTGAGCGAGAGGCCTTCGTAGGAGTATTCGATCGCGGACCGGAAGCGTGCTTCGGCGGCGAGCACTGCGGCGATGACATGCTTGCGTTCGGTGATGTCGACGTGGGTGCCGACCAGCCGCAAGGGCGTGCCGTCGCCTGCGCGCAGCACGAACGCGCGGGAAAGAATGTCCACCCACCGGCCATCCTTGTGGCGCAGGCGGATCTCGGTCTCGAAGGTGGGGACACGTCCCGCGATGACCTCCTGGGCCAGGGCCCGGGTCCGATCGCGTTGGGCGGGCTCGAGCAGGCCGGCCCAGGTGTCGATGTGATTGGCCAGCTCGTGGTCGTCGTAACCGAGCATCGACTTCCAGCGAGGTGAGAAATAGGCAGCGTCGGTTCGGAGGTCCCAGTCCCAGAGGCCATCGTTGGCGCCCCGCATCGCAAGTTGGAAGCGTTCCTCGCTGGTTCGAAGCTCCTCGGCGGCGGCCCGGCGCTGGGTGATGTCCTGGAACGCGCCGTGCAACCGGATGAGATGCCCATCCACGGACTCGGCCTGGCCCTGCGTGCGCACCCAGAGTCGGCGGCCGGTGGCGGAGACGAAGGGAAGCTCCAGGTCCCAGGGAGTGCCGTCGCGACAGCCGCGCTCGACCGCCTCCCGAATGATGGGGCGCGCCTCCGGGGCATAAAACTCGATCGCGCGGTCGACGGTGATGGGCTGGTCGAGCGGCAGCTCGTGGATGCGGGAGACCTCCTCCGACCAGGTGAGTTCCAGGGTGCGGAGGTCGAGGGACCAGGCGCCGACATGCGCCATACGTTCCATGCGTTGGAGCATCTCGTTGCGCAGGCTGAGGGCCTCGGTGGTGGCGCGCAGGGAACGTTCATTGCGCTCGCGCTGGATGCCGATGGCCGCGGTGTGGGTCGCGCTCGTGATGAGCGCCAGCTGCTGGGTCGTGGGCGTCTGCGGCGTGCGGAAATAACAGGCGAACGTGCCCAGGGCCACGCCTTCGTGGTCGAGGATCGGCTCCGACCAGCACGCGCGGATGCCTTCCGCGCGAGCGAGCGGACGGTAGGCCTCGAGACCGGGATCCCGCTCGATATCCTCCGAGATGCGCCGCGTGCAGCGGTGGGCGGCGGAACCACAGATGCCGCTCTCCGGCCCCTCGCCGATGGGGAGGCGGTCGACCGCCTCGCGCATGGGGGCCGAGAGCGACGGGGCAGCGACGAGGCGCAGCGCGCGCGGGTGTGTCTCCACCAGCATCACCGAGCAAAGCATGCCTTCGGCCTGCGATTCGACCGCGCGCACCAGCGCGTCGAAGACCTCGGAAAGGGGGGCGCCGTGCGCGATCGCCTCGAGGACGCGCGCCTGGTCGATGCGGAACTGCTCCTCGAGCTTGCGTGCCGTCACGTCCTGGCAAGTGCCTTCGAGCCCGATCACGTGCCCGCGTTCGTCGAACAGCACCCGCGCCGCCGAAGTCACCCAGCGCAGGGATCCGTTCGGATGGTGGAAGCGATAATCGTGGGTGAAGGATCGCCCGGTGCGCAGCGCCTCATGGATGCGGGCTTTCACGTTCTCGCGGTCGTCCGCGTGGATCTGCGCGAGGTAGGCTTCAAAGGACGGCTGGAAGGTGCCCGGATCGCGGCCGAAGAGGTGATAGAGTTCATCCGACCAGGTGACGAGCTGGGCGGGGGCCGACCAGTGGAAGCTGCCGACACGGAGGAGCGACTGCGCATGGCGCAGGCGCGCCTCGCGGTCGGCGAGCTCGGCCTGCGCGCGCTGGCGCTCCGCGATCTCCACCTGGAGCGAACGGTTGGCCGCGGCCAGCTCGGCCGTTCGGTCCGTGATGCGGTTCTCGAGATGGAGATTGAATTCGCGGAGCTCGGCGTCGGCGCGTTCGGCGCGTTTCACCGAGTCGCGCTGGCGACGATGCGAGTAGGCCAGCGCAATGAGTCCCATGGCAAGGCAACCGGAGAGGATGCTCACTGCCCCGAGTGTCCTTCGCAGCGGCCAGGGAGGGGGCGACAGAATCTCCAGGTCCGTCAGCCGGCCCACCAGCACGCGGGGCGACGGGGCCGCCGCCGGGTTGGCGCGGTTCTCGGACCGTACGCCGGTCAGGCGCAGGCGGGTCCCGCGGGTCAGGGTCCGCGGCTCCGAGTAGTAAGGGCTTACTTCGAACGTGCTCTCGCCCTGGCCCAATACCCAGAGTTCGCGCGGACCGCCGGCGCTGCGATGCAGCAACTCGCCTTCCACCGTGACGAGCTGACCATGCCGCAACGGGTCCATCAGTCCTCCGGGTCCCAACGAAACCGGACCCGCGCGCAGGCCCGACCGACGTTCGAGGATCCGGATGCACGACAGCACGGGCGTCGAGTTTGTGGTCACGGGGATGCCCACCAAATCGACCTGGTCGCCGGCCTGCAAGCGGTACCCGGCAGCGACCCGCACCGGGACCGAATTCGTGGGATCCCCCACCCAGGCTTCGGTGTCGTCCGATAGCATGACCGTGCCCCGCAGGCGGACGAGGCCGACCTGCTGGCGCAAGGCGGTCG
>CAZYJB010000610.1:0-3608 GCA_964647675.1 uncultured Verrucomicrobiota bacterium
CGACCTGAACGAATTCCAGGATCCGATCGCAGTCCAGCGCCTGATGGGCGGCGGCGCGACGCGGGGCGGCGAGGGGTTGCTCACGGCGCGCATCCGCGAGCAGCCGTTCAGCGTGGTGCTGCTGGATGAGTTCGAGAAAGCGGATGCCAGTTTCTACGACCTGCTGCTGCAGATCCTGGGTGACGGCCGGCTGACCGATGCCGCGGGGCGCGTGGCGGACTTCTGCAACAGCGTGCTGGTGATGACCTCGAACCTCGGGGCGGAGGTGTTCCAGCGCGGGCCGACGGGATTCACGACCACCGGAGGTTCGACGGGGCCGGTCTCGGCGTTCCAGGACGCGGTGCGCGGATTCCTGCGCCCGGAGATCTACAACCGCCTCGACGCCATCGTCCCGTTCCAGCCGCTGGGACACGACGTGGTGCTGGGCATCGCGCGCCGGCAACTCGAACTGCTGCGCCGGCGCGATGGACTGCGGCTGCGGCCGATCGAATGGACGACCGACGAGGAGGTGGTGCGGCACCTGGCGACTCGCGGCTTCAGCGAGCGCTACGGTGCGCGTCCGCTCAAGCGCGTGCTCGAGCGCGAACTCCTTGTGCCGCTGGCGGAGATTCTGAACTCGTATCGCGAGGACACGCCGCTGGCGGTCCAGATCAGCGCGCGGGACGGACAGTTTTACATCCAGTGCCGCGCCCGCGCCGATGCGGAGCCAGGCTCCCTCTCCTCCTCCGATGGCGCTGACGAGGCGCGCGAGGTCGTGACCCTGCGGCGTCGCGTCGCGAGGTTGGCGAAGAGCGCTGCGCTGGTCCGTCTGGCGGACGAGGTGACCTTTCTGGAGTCGCTGGAACGTCAGTTGATGCGGTCGGGCGCGAAGGCGCCGGCGTTTCAGGAACGGCTTTTTCGCCTTCCGCGCCTGCGCGAGATCACCCACGGCGTGCATCAGTTGGCGGCTCGGATGGAATCGGTCGAGACTGACCTGCTGGTGACACTGTACCAGCGCGACGGGGAGATGGCGGCGGCCGGAACCGGAGAACGGCTCGGGATCCGCGATGAACTCGATCGCCTGGCGCGCGAGGTCTTCCGCGAGCAGTTGGAGCGGCCGGATGACGTTGTACTGGCGATCTTCGGTGAGGATCGCGAGTGGCTGGCACGGCTGGCGGGTGCCTATCACGCGGTGGGCGAGCGTCTCGGGTCGGTGGTGGCGACGGACCTCTTTTTTCCGCCTGCGTCCGGGCGCGGCAAGGACACCAGTTTCCCGCGGGAAACCCCCAAGGCAGTCGGCGACCTGTTCGAGCATCCGCCGGAGAAACTGCTGGGCGTGGTCCTGCACCTGCGCGGGGACTTGTTCCGAGCGCGATGGAGCGGCGAGGCGGGAGTGCATGTCCTGCGGGGGGAGTCCGGTGGGTCCGCCTGTCTGGTGGAGGTGCCCGAGGGTTCGTTCCAGGAATACACTCCTCCCCGCGACATCGACCGGCCGGGTGCCTGGCGCAAGCTTGGGGCCGCGGTGTGCCGGACCCTCGATCCGGGGAGCCGCCGGATGCACGATGCGAAGCTCGGGGAAATGCCGTGGTCCGGAGGCGACCTGGATCTCTGCCTGGAAGGAATGAGCGAGGAGCGCCTGAGGCAGATGATCGAGACGGTGACGGGCTGAGGGCGTCATGAACTTCGTGATTCCCGTCTATGTGGAGGAACAGCGTGCGGGTCCGGCGCGCGGCCTGACCTTCGTGGTGCGTCCGCTGTTCCATGCGGAGCCGGTGCAGCGCGCCGAGAAACTGAGCCGGGCGCTGGCGCGGCTGTCCAACGATCTGCAGCAGAGGCTGAGCGCCCTCGGACAGGAACCGCGCCACGACGAGCTGGCCTGGTGGACGTTCCACCCCGTGCTCGAAGAAGCGACGGTCGAACTGCGTCTGGAGCTGGGTTCGGGCTCGTACCGGCACCGGTATTTCTTCGTGGGTTTCGACGCGCTGGATCGGCGCGTCTGGTTTACGCCGACCCTCCCGGAACTCTGGTTTGAGGTGCTGCCCGGCCGGACCCTCGCGTCGCGCGCGGCGGAGGTGTTCACCCGGCATTTCCGGAATCAGGAGAAGACCGGTGAGATCGTGGACCTCGACTCGGTCGCCCTCGTGGGCCGCGCGCGCCTCACCACCGTTGAGTTGTCGCTGACGCCCGGCGAGCGGGCGACGGTCCCTGAGCGGTCGAAGCGGGCGTTGCTGTTCGGCGGTGAAGAGAAGAAGGATGGAGAATCCGAGTTGCGGAAGACCGGACGACGGTTGAACGGGATGTATCCCGACGACCTGGAGCGCGCGGTGGGGCGCGACCGCGAGGTGGAGGAACTGGCGCGGCTGCTGGGCGCCGCGGACCGGCGTCCCTTCGTGCTGGTGGGACCGCGGCAGGCGGGGAAGACCGCGATCGTGCACGAGCTGGTGTGGCAGATGGGGGCACGCAAGGGGGATGGGTTCGGCGGCGGACGTGACGTGTGGCAGGTCTCCCCCATGCGGCTGATCAGCGGCATGAGCCACCTCGGCGAATGGGAGAACCGCGTGCTCGCCATCCTGGGGCACGCGCAGGCGCGGGACCTGGTGTTGTACCTCGACGATCTCCCGGGATTGTTCACCGCGGGCGTGACCGTTGCCTCGAATCTGACCGTGGCGCAGGTGTTGCGACCGTGGCTGGAGAAACGCCGCGTGCGACTGATCGGGGAGGTCACTCCCGAGGCGTGGCGCGTCCTGCGCGAACGCGACCGAGCCTTTGCCGACCTTTTTCACGTGGTCCCCGTCGGTGTGCCGGACGAGCGGGAGACCTTGCGGATCCTGGTGCAGGTGGCGCGCCAGCTCGAATCTGCGCAGTCCTGTGAGATGGATCTCGACGTGGTGCCGTCGGTTTACGAGCTGCACGCACGCTTCCGGTCCGACGCCGAGTTTCCCGGCAAGGCGGCGGGTTTTCTGAAGCGGCTGGCGCTGCGCCATGCCGGCACGCGGGTGGCGCGGACGGAGGTGTTGGCGGAGTTCCGCGAGCAGAGCGGGCTGGAGCTGGCGATGCTCGACGGCCGGGCCAGCCTGCGACGCAGGGACGTGGTGGAGCAATTGCGCCAGCGCGTGGTGGGTCAGGAAGCGGTGCTCGAGGCGTTTGCGGATGTCGTGGTCACCCTGAAGGCGCGGCTCAACGATCCGCGACGACCGCTCGCCACGATGCTGCTCGTGGGACCCACGGGCGTGGGGAAGACCGAAGCGGCGAAGGCGCTGGCGGACTACCTGTTCGGCAGCAGCGACCGTCTCCTGCGTTTCGACATGAACGAGTTCGTCGGCGGCGCCTCGGCGTCGCGGCTGACCGGATCGTGGGACGAACCGGAGGGGCTGCTGACGGCGGCCGTGCGGCGCCAGCCCTACTGCGTCGTCCTGCTCGACGAGATCGAGAAGGCGGCACCCGAGGTGTTCGATCTTCTGCTCACCGTCCTCGATGAAGGCCGGCTGACCGATTCGTTGGGACGCGTCGCGGACTTCACCCAGGCCGTGATCCTGATGACCTCGAACCTCGGCGCGCGCGAAGTGCGTTCGCGCCTGGGGTTCTCGGGGAGCATGCGTTCTATGGCAAGAGCCATGTCCTGTTTGGCG
>CAZYJB010000611.1:0-3608 GCA_964647675.1 uncultured Verrucomicrobiota bacterium
CCTTCAGGACGCCCGAACCTTTGGGGGACACGGGAGCCCCAAGGCTTCGCCTTGGGCTGTCACCTTCGGCCCCGTTGGGGCCGGTCGCGCCGAAGGCATACCCGGTGGGTCACGAGCTCTGACTCGTGACTCGGCGTCCTCCAGGGATGCCGACCAAGACCGTTCCCCCGGGGCGGTTGCGAGACCGAGCGCGTCTCTTGGGCGTTGAAGTGGTGCGCGGGATGAGGGTCGAACTCATAACCTTCGGCTCCGGAGGCCGACGCTCTAGCCAATTGAGCTACCCGCGCACGGATGGGTGAAGCGAACCGCGGCGGCACGATAGGGGCGCCTCGGGAAACGTCGCAAGCAAATCGTCCGCGCTGGCGCGGGCGTTTAGGCCGCGCTGAGCGGCGTGGGTAAATGGAGCTGCTGAAGCGATCGGGCATCGCCCGCACAGCGTCGGCTGAGACGAACGCGGCGGCGCGGGTGCCTTCGGCCGTACTTTTGACTTGGGCCGGGGGCGTGCCTAGGGTGGGCGCACAAACATGGAACACCTGCATGCCCCATGGCGCATCGAGTACATCCTCGGGCCCAAGACGCCGAAGGGCGGGGACTCGGTGTTCAAGACCATCGCGGATTCCTCGGACGACGAGGCGAACCTGGTGGTGTTCCGAGGGCGCACCTGCTACGCGCTGATGAATAACTTCCCGTACAATGGCGGGCATCTGATGGTCGTGCCGTACCGGCAGGTGGCGGGCCTCGAGGACCTCACTGACGCGGAGTCGCTGGAACTGATGCAGGTCGCGCAGCGGTGCGTGGTGGCTTTGCGACGCACGATGCGCGCGGACGGGTTCAACGTGGGATTGAACCTGGGGCGCGTGGCGGGGGCGGGGATCGAGGAGCACCTGCACCTGCACGTGGTGCCGCGCTGGAATGGGGACACGAATTTCATGCCGGTGATCGGGGCCACGGCGGTGCTGCCGCAGGCCCTGCGGGACGTGGCGGCGTCGTTGCGCGCCGCCTTGGCGGCACCCGCCGGGGGAACGCCGTGAGGCCCGGCGCGATGCCGGCCGGCAACGAGAGCGATCAGGAAGAGAACGACATGAGTGGACGTGGCACGGTGGAAGAGACGCTGCATTTCGAAAACGCGCGCCAGGCGCAGCAGTTGTTCAACAATGACCCGAAGAATCTCCAAGCGTTGGAAGCCGCACTCTCGGTGCGCGCAACCTCGCGCGAGGGGTGGATCAAGCTCGAGGGCACGGCCCCCGACGTGGCCCGGGCGCGGCGGTTGTTCGAACTGCTCGATGGATCCCTGAAGGCAGGGAATGTGGTGCGCGGAAAGGAGTTCGCCTATGCCCTCAACGTGGTGCAGCACGAGGGAGCCGAGGCGCTGGCAAACCTGTTCGACACGCGTATCCAGACCTCGGCGAAAAAGGCGCAGGTCACGCCCAAGACCACCGGACAGAAACGCTACGTGGAAGCCATCCGCCAGCACGACCTCACCCTGGGGGTCGGTCCGGCCGGCACGGGCAAGACGTACCTCGCGATGGCCATGGCAGTCGCCGCGCTGCGCGAGGAGAAGGTGGCGCGCATCATCCTCACGCGTCCCGCGGTGGAGGCGGGTGAGGCGCTGGGGTTCCTGCCCGGCGACCTCTACGAGAAGATCGCACCGTACCTGCGTCCGCTCCACGACGCGTTGCACGACATGATGCCGGCCGAGGAGATCCAGAAGAACACCGAGCGCGGCGTCATCGAAATCGCACCGCTGGCGTATATGCGCGGACGCACGCTGAACAACGCCTTCGTCATCCTCGACGAGGCACAGAACGCGACGGCGGAACAGATGTTCATGTTTCTCACGCGCCTGGGCTTCAATTCCAAGGCGGTGATCACGGGCGATCCCACGCAGGTGGACCTGCCCAAGAACCGGCCGTCCGGTCTGGCCGAGGCAGTGCGCGCGCTGCGCGGGATCGAAGGCATCTCGATTTGCGAGTTCTCGCGCCGCGACGTGGTGCGCCACCCGCTCGTGCAACGCATCATCACCGCCTATGAGGAGCATCGCAGCCGGCGCAAGCCGGCGGGTGGTGAATGAGCGACGGAACGGATGAATGAGCCGGATCCTGGAACTCCGCAACCGCCAGCGCGTCCATCGTGTGCGGCGGGAAGCGCTGGTGGCGCTGGCCGAATGGGTGTTGTCGCATGATCGCGCGATGGTGGAGTGGGAGCTGGGGATTCACCTGATCGGCGCGCGGACCATGGCGGCGATGCACCAACGCTGGCTGGGGATGGGAGGCTCGACCGACATTATTACTTTCGACCACGGATCGGGCCGCGGTCGCATCCACGGCGAGATGTTCATCAGCGTGGATGACGCGGCCCAGCAGGCGGCGGAGTTCGGCACGAGCGTGGGTGCGGAACTCGCGCGTTATGTAATCCACGGCATTTTGCATTTGCAGGGATTCGACGATCTCGAGCCGGCGGCGCGCCGCCGCATGAAAGCGCGGGAGAACGCCTGGGTGCGGCGGGCGGCGGGAGCACACGACCTCGCGGGTCTGGTGGTTTGCACGCGCCGCGGCGGGGGACGCCGCCATGGATGAACGCGCGTACGGTGTGATTCTGCGCGTACGCCTGCTCACCGAGACGTCGTTGGTGGTGCACTGGCTGACCGCCGAGCACGGGCGCATCGCCACCGTCGCGCGCGGCGCGCGGCGCCCGAAGTCGCCGCTGCGCGGCAAACTCGACTTGTTCCATGCCGGCGAACTGACCTTTCGCCGCTCGCGGCATTCGGATCTCCATCAGTTGGGCGAGGTGGTCCTGGGCGAGACCCATCCGATGCTGCGCCGCGACTGGCGGCGTCTCACCCAGGCGTCCTACGGCGTGGCGGTGCTGGAGACGGCGACGGAGAGCGACACCCCGGTTCCCGAGCTGTGGCCGGTCTTCACGGGCTTTCTGAACTGCGTCAACGCGCGGGAACCAACCTCCGAACCGGTGCTGGCTCTGGAGCTAAAAGTACTGGAGGTGCTCGGGCAATTCCCCGACCTCGAACGCGAGTCCATGGCGCCCGCGGCGCGCCAGCGGGCGGCGTGGCTGGCGTCGGCGGACTGGGAGGAGATCGGCGGCGCCGCGGGCGACTCCGCGAACGCGCCCGTCGCGGCGCCCTTGGCGCGATTCCTGCACGGCTTTCTGATCTATCACCTCGGTCGCCTGCCCAAAGGCCGGGCCGAGGCGCTGGCGGCGGTGGCGGTGGGTGGATGACTCTGCCCTTGCGGGCCGAATCCGGCGCGGGAATCCTAGGCGCCGATTCATCAGTCCGATTCCTGCCAATCCCCTTCCGCCATGGGCCGCATCTACAACAACATCGTTGAAACCGTCGGCAACACCCCGCTGGTCCGCCTCAATCGCATCCCGGCGTCCTTCGGCGTGGATTCGTCGACCTCCGTGCTTCTCAAGTGCGAGTTTTTCAATCCGCTCAGCAGCGTGAAGGACCGCATCGGCGCCTCCATGATCGAGGACGCTGAGCGAAACGGCGTGCTCAAGGCGGATACCACGATTATCGAGCCGACCTCGGGCAATACCGGCATCGCGCTGGCCTTCGTGGCGGCGGCCAAGGGCTACAAGCTGATCCTGAC
>CAZYJB010000612.1:0-3604 GCA_964647675.1 uncultured Verrucomicrobiota bacterium
GCACGGATTGCGTCTGCCGCCCGTCCAGGCGCGGACGATCCTGCTGCGCCGGCACGGGATTCGCCGCGCGACTGTTCTGCGAGGAATAGAAGGGCGCGTTGGGCGGCGGTTCCTCCGAGGGATTCGTCACCTGCACGAACACCATCGGTTCCTCCCGGGCGCGCTGCTCCTGCTCGCGCTCGCGCATTTGTTCCTGGATACGGACCGCTTCCTCGGGCGTCAGCCGCACTTTGCGGAACACCGTAAAGGGCTTCGCTTCCCACCACTTGAGCTGGTGCCCGATCTGCACCACCGCAAAAAGCGAGGTGTGCAGCAGGATCGATACGAGCAACGCCGCCGCCATCCGTTGGATGAGCGGATCATCGTCGCCTCGTCGATCGTGTCCGAAGGACATCAGGCGCGGAAAATGAGCGAACAGGCGCGGAACCGCAACCGCAGCCTCGGGAGGCTGAGTGAGTCTGCGATCCGAATTCCGCACCTGTTCACCGGGTACGACCCCAATCGTTCAATCCGCGTTCAGAAAAACTTGCGCCTTCGATCCCTTCCAGGACCTCGCCCACCAGATAGAGCGACCCGGCCAACACGACGAGCGACCCGGGCGGAATCCGGTCCGCGGCCGCGCGCCATCCGGTGGCCACGTCGATGAGCGCCTCGGGGCACTGCGCACGCAGGACCGCCGCAAGTGCCGCCGGGTCACACCCTCGCGTCGAAGGCACGGGCACCACCTGGGTCCGCGCCGCGCGCGCAACCAGACCCGGCACGGCGCTGGCCAATTCCTTGTCGGCCAGCATGCCGAGGATCAGCTCGAACGGCCGGTCGCCGAAACGCAACCGGATCGCGTCGGCCAGCGCCTCGAACGCGGGGCGGTTGTGCGCGCCGTCGATCACCCACGTGGAGCCACCGCGTTCGCGCGTGTCGAAGCGGCCCACCCACCGGGCGGATTCGATTCCCTGCCGCAGCGAGTCAGCCGGCATAGGCCAACGGTCGCCCAGCGCGCGCAGCGCGACCACGGCGAGCGCCGCGTTGCGCACTTGGTGCTCGCCGAACAGGCCGGGCTTCCAGCCGCGCACTTCGGCCACAGTGTCATGATCCGGGCCCACCCATTCCAGCGGCGCCCCGCGCTCGCACGCCGTTGTGCGCAGCACCTGCAACGCGCCCGGGTGATCGGTCGAGGTGAACACGGGCACGCCCGGTTTGATGATCCCCGCCTTCTCCGCGGCGATGGCCTCCAGCGTGTGCCCCAGCCACTCCATGTGGTCCCACCCGATCGGGGTGATCACCGAGGCTTCCGGCCGCACGATGTTCGTCGCATCCAGGCGCCCGCCCAGCCCCGTCTCCCACACCACGAGATCGCACCGGCGCTCGCTGAACCAGACCAGCGCCGCCCAGGTCACCATCTCGAAGAAGGTCGGAGTCGCCTCCTCCTCCCACCCGCGCATCAACTCGGCCCCCCAACCCAGCAGGCGGGCAACCTCCGACTCCGGGATCCATTCGCGGTTGATCTGCAGGCGTTCCCGGAAGCTGACCAGATGCGGCGAAGTGAACAGCCCGACCTTGAGGCCGGCATGGCGGCAAGCGCTTTCGAGGAAGGCGCAGGTCGATCCCTTGCCGTTGGTGCCGGCCACGTGGATGAAACGCAGCGCTGCGCCGGGATGTCCGGAGGCGCCGACCAGCCGGTGCATGCGCTCCAGGCCGGGCTTCATCCCGTACCGGCGCAGCCCATCCAGAAACGCGAGACCTTGCGCGTAGGTCATGTCGGAAACGCACCCCCGCTCAGCCCGCGACCGCGCCGGGGATCGGCTTGCGATGGAGATGCTCGTGCACGGCGGCGATGAATCCCCTGAACAGCGGGTGCGGTGCGTCGGGCTTGCTCTGAAACTCGGGATGATACTGCACCGCGGCGTAGAACGGATGATCCTTGAGCTCGATGCACTCGACCAGACTGCCGTCCGGCGTGGTCCCGGCGAAGACGAAGCCCGCCCCTTCGAACTGCGCGCGGTAGTCGTTGTTGAATTCGTATCGGTGCCGATGCCGTTCGTTCACCACGAAGGCGTTGTACATCCGCTGCGTGCGCGTGCCCATGACCAGTTGGCAGGGCTGCGCGCCGAGGCGCATGGTGCCTCCTTTGATGTGCACATCGCGCTGCGACTCCTGCAGGTCGATGACCGGGTGGGGCGTGTCCTTGCGGAACTCCGTCGAATGCGCGCCTTCCAGCCCGAGGACATGGCGCCCGAACTCGATGGTGGCGATCTGCATCCCCAGGCAGAGCCCGAGGTAGGGCACGCGCTGCTCGCGCGCATAACGCGCCGCGGCGATTTTGCCCTCGATGCCGCGCTCGCCGAATCCGCCGGGAACCAGGATGCCGCCGGCGCCCTTCAGCACGCGCTCGGCACCGTCGCGTTCGATCTGTTCGGCGTCCACTTTCTCGATCTGCACGCCGCAGTCGTTGGCAATCCCGCCGTGGATGATCGCCTCGTAGACCGATTTGTAGGCGTCCTGCAGTTCAATGTATTTGCCGACCACCGCGATGCGCACGCGGTGCGCCGGCGCGATCAGCTTGCGGATGATCTCCTGCCACCCGCGCATGTCGGCCTGCGGCACGTCGAGATGCAGCAGGCGGCACACCAACTCGTCCATCCGCTCGCGCTGCAGCATGAGCGGCATCTCATAGATCGAATGGTCCACATCCTTGGCCTCGATCACCGCCTCGTACGGCACGTTGCAGAACAGCGCGATCTTTTGCCGCACCTCCTTCTCGAGCGGGTACTCGCAACGGCAGGCGATGATGTGCGGCGCGATGCCGATCTCGCGCAGCTTGGCCACCGATTGCTGGGTGGGCTTGGTCTTCAGCTCGCCGGCCGCCTTGATGAAGGGGACGTAGGTGACATGGATGAAGATCGCGTTGTGCGGGCCGACATCCTGCGCGAACTCGCGGATGGCCTCGAGGAACGGCAGTCCCTCGATGTCGCCCGTCGTGCCGCCGATCTCGGTGATCAGCACGTCCGCCTTGGTGGCCTCGCCCACGAGATAGATTCGCTTCTGGATCTCGTCCGTCACATGCGGGATCACCTGCACGGTCTTGCCCAGGTACTTCCCCTCGCGCTCGTTGTTGAGCACGGTCTGGTACACCTGCCCCGACGTCAGGTTGTTCAACCGCGAAAGCTTGGTGTGCGTGAACCGCTCGTAGTGGCCCAGGTCCAGATCCGTCTCCGCGCCGTCGTCGGTGACGAACACTTCGCCGTGCTGAAACGGACTCATGGTGCCCGGATCGACGTTGAGGTACGGATCGAACTTCTGCAGCGTCACCCGCAGTCCGCGCGACTCCAGCAGGCAGCCGATCGACGCCGCGACGATGCCCTTGCCCAGCGAACTGACCACGCCCCCCGTGACGAAGATGTACTTAGCCATGACCGTTGCCCTCCGTTAAAGATGAATACCGCGCAATGAGTCCGGCCACCCGCTCCAGGTCCGCGGGCGAGTCCACGCCGATCGATTCGTATTCCGTTTCCACAACCCGGATATCGTAACCGTTTTCGAGCGCCCGTAACTGCTCCAGTTTTTCGATCTGCTCCAGTGGGCCCGCCGGCAGGTCCGGATACGCGAG
>CAZYJB010000613.1:0-2996 GCA_964647675.1 uncultured Verrucomicrobiota bacterium
TGGAAGGCGCGCTGCGCGGTGATCAGGCTCGAGAACTCGTTGGCGAGATCGACGTTCGACAACTCGAGCGACCCCGACTGGATGGCGCCCAGGCCGGATTCGGTGGGCTTGCCGGGGGTCGGAGAATCCGCGCCGCCGAGCGGACCCGCCGCCGTGATGCCGGAGTAGAGATTGTTGCCCTCCTTGACGAGGCCCTGCGGGTCGCTGAACCGCTGCAACAGGACCTGGCCGCGCACGAACTGCGAGCCGTCGGAAAGGCTGAGGCGCAGCTTGCCTTCGCGGTCGATCGCCCATTTTGAGAGCGTCGCGTCGGACGCCGACGTGCTCGGCATGCCGTCGAGATCGACCTTCAGGTCGCCGACGGTGGTCAGGCCGGCGTCGGAATAACCCTGGAGCCGGAGACCGGTGTTGGTGACGAAGTACCCATCGTCGTCGACCCGGAAGTCTCCGGCGCGCGTGACCATCGTGCTGCCGCTCACGGCGTCGCGGACGACGAAGTAACCCTCACCGGAGACAGCCAGGTCGGTGTCCACGCTGGTGCGCGTAAGCGCGCCCTGGGTGTAGAGATTGCGGATCGCGCCCGTGGTGACACCGGAGCCGACCTGCATGGCCGACGTGCCTGTCACATCACCTTCACCCGGGCTGGATGACCGGATGGTCTGGCTGAACGAGTCGGAGAAATCGACCCGCCCGGCCTTGAAGCCGGTGGTGTTGACGTTGGCAATGTTGTTGCCGATGACGTCCATGCGGCCTTGGAAATTCTGAAGGCCGCTGATCGCGGAAGTTAGGGAGCGCAACATAAGTTTTCAGTCTGTCGTTTCGGTTTGGCTGACTTGGGTCGGAACGATGACCGAGATGTCACTCAGGTCATAGCGGACACCGTCGACCTCCACTTTGGGCGTCCCTGCCTCCACATGCACGGCGGTGACCAGACCGGTGGTCTCCTCCGCGCTTCCCGCGCGAAGGGTTACCATGCGTCCTAAAATCGAGTTCGCCTGCAGCAGTTGCTGGTCGATGCGCATGGCGGAGAGGTCCGCGAGCATGAGCTTCGATTGTTCCAGCGAGCTGAACGAGGCCATCTGGGCGATGAACTCCGTGTCGCTCTTCGGCGCCATGGGGTCCTGCTGAGTCATCTGGGTGACCAGCAACTGCAGAAAATCATCCTGTCCCAACTGCTGCTTGGGAATGCGATCGAGATAGCTGCCCTCGCCACTGGCGGTGGCCTCGGTTCCGGTGATTCCGTTGACGCTACTCATGATGATCGGGTGGTTGGTCGAAATTCGAACTCAGGCCCAGAACTCCCAGCCGTCGCGGCGCGCACCGCGTCCGCGTGCCGTACTCGGTCCCCCGTGCTCCGGCGTTCGCGACGTGCCCGGGCCGGCCGACTGTCCGCGGTTCCGCGGATCGTGACCCTGCTCCGTGCCACGCCCGTCGCCGCCCAGGTGGCCCTGACGCGCCGCCCGCTCGTCCGACGTGAATGACCGCCCGCTGCCCTGCCCCGGCGTTTCGCCCTGGGACGTGGCGGTGGACTGGAGCGGGAGAAGCCGGATGTTCTGCTCGGCCAGCGCTTCGCGAAGCATCGGCCAATGCGCCTGGAGTTCCTGGAGATTGCCGCGATCGCATTGCACCGCCGCCTCGACGCCATTCTGGCTCGGGCGCAACTGCACCAGCAGATCGGTTTGGCTGTCCGGCCGCAGCAGCACGGACAGTCCGTGCGCGCCAAGTTGACGTACCGCTACCACTTCCCGGCTGATGAGGCCCTCGAGCCGGCTCATCCGCTCGATCGCACTCAAGGGCGCCGAGGATCCGCGCTCGGCTGACTTGGTCTCCTCCCACCGGGGGACACGGGGGGGAGACATCGCAAGATCCTCCAACTGAAGATCGGAAAGGCGGTCGGCCGTCCGGGGAGCGACCTCGGGGGCGCGATTCATCGCTGCCGCCGGAGCGGCAAGCTCCGCCTGACGGGCGGTCGAAGTTTTCCCGCCAGCCGGCAGGAAATTCGCCCCCGCCTCGGCAGGTTTGGTCGGTTTACGCCCTTTTCGCATCGCTTCACCCACTTCAGCAATGGGCGTGCCACCCCGCATCCGACCCACCAGGAAGCTCTCCGTTTCGTACCCCTGGCGGCGGATGGCCTCCACCGCCTGCGCGGCGAGTTCATCGGGAACCGAGGTGGATCGCTGCCTTCGTTGGAACTCCGGGACCGCCGGCGCCACGGGTGCAGGCTTGGGAACTTCCTGCCGGTCCCGCGACCGATCCGAGGGTTCGGTTTCCGAAGGGGTGGTCTGCGCGGCGGTCACGCCGAGCGGCCCGGTCGCGCCTTTCGCGGCCGCGGGTTCGGCCGTGGAAGCAGCCTCCGACCGAGCGTCCGGCTTGGCGTCGACCAGGAACGGCGCCCGCGCCGACCCGACGCGCTGCTCTCCAGCCTCCTTGGAAAGTTCGTGGCGCTCGGGAGCCTGTCCCACTGCGTCCTGCGCCCGCTCGCCGGCGCCGGATGGGCGGGCGAGTTCGGACTCCGGCCCCGGGGTCGCCACCGCTAACGCGCCCGCTTCAAGTCCCTCAAGTCCCGTCTGGGTGGAGGCGGAAGCGGGCCGCGAGGAATCCGTCATCGGGGCCGCATCATCGATCTTCACCTCGTGTCCAACACCATGTTCGGCCGGTCGCTCCTGGCCGAATGGGCCGGCCTCCGAATCCCCCGAGGGACCGTCCGGATAGTTCGAGAAAGCCTCGGAAAAACCTGAGGCTCCGGCCGGGTAGTTCGAGGCGATCCCCGGAGGGTTCAGGGCAGCCTCCGCGTGGGTGGAGGGATCCGTCGGAAAACTCGCTGAGCTCGCAGACGGCTCCCCGGGCGCTGCGCGTTCGGCGGAAGGTGAGGGCGCCGGAACGCTTGCGCTCGCGCTCGCAGTCGCGGCCGGGACCCGCGCCGCGTCGGCAAGGCCCCCAGCGGTCGGAATGCGAACCGAGGTCGAGGTCGAGGTCGAGGTCAGGCTGGCCTCCGC
>CAZYJB010000613.1:3006-3583 GCA_964647675.1 uncultured Verrucomicrobiota bacterium
GGGTGAGGTCCTGGGAGGCGCTCCGACCCGGGGGACCTCCGCCCTGCCCAGCCCCTGCGGCGAGATGTTCCCGTCCGAGGCAAAGGCAGGACGGGCCTGGTTGCCCCCTGCCGCCTGCGGACGGACGGCTCCTGCCTCGCGAGCCTCGTTCGCTGCGGGCTTCGCCACGGCGGAATGCTCAACCCTGGCCTGGACTGTTTCAGCGGAAGCTGGTGGGACATCTGGTGCCGGCGTGGCCGATTCAGCAGGGACGGCGGGCACCGCGCCGGCGCGAGGCTCCGTGACTGGTGTCGTCGTGCGGGAAGGCGAAAGCGTGGGCGAGGGGCTCGAATCCGCGGAGGTCGTATCAGCGTGACCAGCCCGCTCCGTGGTCGCCGACGCGTCTCCGGCAGAAGACGGGGACGGCTCACGGTCCATGCCCGTCTCGTGAATCGGGATTCCCCCGCCCTCCTGCTCGGCGCGAGGCGCCTGGATTCCGGTCGCCGGTTGTCCCGCGGAAGGCTGGGACCCGGCCGGAATCAGCTCTTCGGCGGGAGCGGACGTGCGGGAGGAAGAGGCGGGAGGAAGCGGGAGGGAG
>CAZYJB010000614.1:0-3582 GCA_964647675.1 uncultured Verrucomicrobiota bacterium
GGGGACGCGTTCCTGCGGCGGTTCGTCGCCGAGGTGTTCCTGTTCGAGGACCTGCCGGCCAGTGATCAACGCGCCGACCGCCTCTACCTTGCTGAAGTCGAGCGCTGCGACGTCTACCTCGGCATTTTCGGTTACGAATATGGTCAAGCGGGCACCAAAGGCGTTTCCCCGACGGAATCCGAGTACATCCATGCCACGACGCATCGGAAGACCCGCCTGATCTACGTCTGGGGAGCCGATGAAGCCCGAAGGTCGCCGGGGATGAAGAACCTCATCCGCCGCGTCAGCGCGGAGTTGGTACGCCGCCGCGTCGAGGACACGAATGCCCTCAACGCCGAGGTGTATTCCAGCCTGGTTGAGTACCTCGATAGAAAGGGCGCGCTCCGGGTGCCGCCATTCGATACCTCCGCCGGTGATGGCGCCACGATCGCCGATCTGGCCCCCAAGCGGATCGCGTGGTTTCTCGAGACCGCTCGACGCGAGCGCGCCTTCCCTCTGAAATCCAATACCTCCCCGGAGGCACTGCTCAAGCACCTCAACCTGCTCGCCGACAAACGACCTACCAACGCCGCCATCCTCCTGTTCGGCTCAGCCCCACAGCGTTTCCATCGCACCGCGGAGACCAAGTGCGTCTCCTGTCACGGCACCGAGTATCGCCGCCCCTTCGCCTCGCAGCAGATCTACACCGGCGACCTCTTCGAGCAGGCGGATCAGGCCCGGGACTTTGTGCTGTCGAAGATCAACCGCGCGGTTGGGACTCGCGCCACGAGCATCATGGCGCCGGCCACCTACGAATTGCCGCCGGATGCGGTTGGGGAAGCCATCGTCAACGCCATCGCTCACCGCGATTACCACAGCCACGCGTCCGTCGAGGTCCGACTCTTCGCCGACCGGCTCGAGGTGTGGAACCCCGGCACGCTGCCCGGCACCCTGACCCTCGACGATCTCCGGCATGATCATCCGTCGGTACCCAACAACCCGCTCATCGCCGAGTCCCTCTACCTCACCCGCTACATCGAGAAGGCCGGCTCCGGGACCCAGCGCATGATCGAGCTGTGCCGAGACGCCAGCCTGCCCGAGCCCAGCTTCGAGATGCGGCAAGGTTCGTTCGTCCTCACCCTCTGGCGCGACTGGTTCACCACCGAGGCCCTCGCCGGCTTCGGGTTGAGCGATCGACAGCTGCTCGCGGTCGCGCACGTGAAACGCGTCGGGCGCATTACCAACGCGGATTATCAAGAGCTGGCGAAGACGACCCGCAAGACTTCGTCCCGCGACCTGGATGCCCTCGTGGCCAAAGGCGTCTTCCGCCGTGTCGGTCAGAAGCGTGGTAGCCATTACGTTCTGAGCGGGAGGAAATGAGCCATTTATGGGACATATGCCCACACCTCGATCCCGCTGGTTGCCCTTGATCCGTTCGGCGAAATGGGACGCTTATGGGACATTTGGCGGCCCCGCCGTATCGGGTAAGTCGATGCCGGAATTGTCGCTGCCTGGGCCGAAGTCGGCCTGGAAGATGGTTCTGGGCAACCCTGACTAATCTCTGAGTCATCGAAACCAGCCATGCCGCAATCACCTGAATTGGCCGGTGGTGAGGGTTTCACCTTTGAGGGCGACATCGCGGCGTTCTATCTCGCGGCGCTGCTGGCCGAGGCATATGCACCCGGCATCGATGATCGAACCGTTATCCGTGTATCGGTTCAGCAGCGCGACTTCGGTGAACCGCTCGACGATGTCATCGTCGACTTTCAGGACGCCGCGAGGGACCCCGCTCGCCTCAGTCTCCAAGTGAAGCGGTCGCTCACGATCAGCGATGCAGAGACGAACACCGACTTTCGCGAAATCATCCGCGATTGTTGGGCCACACTTAAAAAGTCTGGCTTCCGAATCAACGTCGACCGATATGGAGCGGCAGTCGGCACGATCTCGGCTGCCAAGGAACGAGAGATCAAAACACTGTGCGACTGGGCGCGTGAGAGTCTGGATCCTGATCATTTCAATGCGCGCTTTGCAGCCAGTGGAAGTGCCCGTGCGGAGATTGAAGCCGTCAAGAACGACATCGTTGCCCTGTTGAACGAGAACAAAGGAGCACCCTGTACAAGTCAAGAAGTGCACCAGTTCCTCGCGCACTTCGTACTCATTCAATTCGACTTCCTTCGCGCAGGCGCCATCGATCCTCCTGATGCGATAAATCGCGTCCGAGACTGTCTCGCTCCAGATGACGCAGCCAAGGCACCCCTGGTCTGGTCACGGCTGGTTCAGCTCGCCCGCGCATCAGCCGGCAAATCAGGCCAGTTTGACCGCGCTCGGATTGTGCGCGGGATTTCATCTGTTGCACGCATTCGCGGATCGACGTCACTACTCGCCGACCTCGACAAGTTAACGGAGCTCGCCAAAGGCTACGCGAATCTCATCCCGGACGATGTGGGCGGAACAAGGCTCGACAGAACTTCGATTCTTCGGGAACTGGACGCCAAGGTGACCTCAGCCAGAATCGTGCAGGTCCGGGGTTTGCCAGGGAGTGGCAAATCTGTCGTCATCAGGCGAGCAGTCGAGCGCGCGCTGGAACGCGGGTCGGTCCTGTTCCTAAAAGCCGAGCAACTCCAAGGTACCAGCTGGATGGGCTACACTGCGTCGCACGGACTCTCTGGTGCTCCCCTCGAGAAGCTGCTCGTGGAAGCCGGGGCATCCGGGACGCCTATTCTCTTCATCGATGCGATCGATCGTATTGAGAAGGAGCACCAGCCCGTGATTCTGGACCTGATTCGCGTCATCCGGGACTCGCCACTTCTTGATAACTGGCGCGTCGTCGTATCTCTTCGCGACACCGGTATTGAAGTGCTTCGCAATTGGCTGGCCGAGTTCCTTGATGCCCTGACGGTCGAGACGCTAAGTGTTGAGGAGCTGAACGACGAAGAGGCGGAGATCCTCGCGGATGCAAAACCTCACCTTCGACCACTTCTCTTTGGATCGTTCAAGGTGCGAGCGATCGTTCGACGTCCCTTCTTTGCGAAGGTGCTGAACCGGGGCTGCATTGCTGCCTCGTCGGGCTCTGGATTCGCTCCGCAATCTGAAATCGATTTGATTGAGAATTGGTGGCAAAGAGGAGGCTACAACGAGACCGGTCAAAACGCCCTGGAACGCCAGCGCACCCTACTGGAGTTGGCGCGCGCTCAGGCTTGCCAATTAGGCCGACCGATTGGTCTCGGCCAGATCAGTTTGGTCGAGCACATTCATGATCTGAGATCGGACGGCATACTCCAAGACGAGCGCAGTGGAGTATCAATCCGATTCACCCATGACATTTTCTTCGAATGGGCCTTCTTCCACGTCTTGGCGGATCGCGGGGCCCAATGGGTGGAGGAGATCAGGGATTGTGGAGAACCTCCGGGGATTGCGCGCGTCGTTGAGCTAGCGTCCCAATGGGAATACGCACGGGGAAAGGATTGGCGCTCGTATCTGACGCAAGCCGAAGACCCGAACATCCGGTCACAATGGATGCGGGCATGGTTGGTGGGTCCCCTCGGATCGGCGGCGTTCGACGCCGATGAGGACCAGTTCGAGAGGGCCGTCTTTGCCGACGAC
>CAZYJB010000615.1:0-3572 GCA_964647675.1 uncultured Verrucomicrobiota bacterium
TGTATGTTACGCCCAGCGACAGGCGGTTGCGACCGGCGGCAAGCGGTGTGTCGAAGAGGGAGAGGGCGGGCAGCAGGGAATCACGCGCCTCGGAGGTGCGCTTGAGTTCGTGCAACGCGAAGGATCGATGGATCCAGCCGGTGGCGCGGGCGCGGTCGGAGTGCAGGAGTTTCAGCGCGACATCGAGCGCCTGCTCCCAAGCGCGGTCCCGGGCGTGCAGATTCCATTCGATCGCCAGGACGTCCGGATGCCGCCGCAGCGAAGGATGGAGGAGCGTCAATTCCCGTCGGGCCTCGTCGGGGAGGCCGAGTTCGAGCCAGCCGGCGGCGGCCCTGAGGTGGTGAGAATCGGGTGGTTCCAGCTCGCCCATGGCGCTTCCAGCAATAGCGCGAGGTCTTTCGGACGGCAATGCTCACGCGGCCAGCGACATCGTGCTTCCCTCGCCGGCACGGTTTCGGGAGGGTGCCGCGGGAGAGGGTGGATCGACGTCGTTTCCTGCCAGACATGAAAATCCGGGCGGTGATCTTCAGCGTTTACGGGACCCTGCTGCATGTCGGACCGCCGCCGGTGGACGCCGCGGCGCGATGGCGGTGGCTTTGGGAGAACAGCCTGGGACGGCGCCCGCGGCTCGATCTCGAGGCGTTCAACGCGGAGGTGCGTACGGTGGTCGAGCGGGATGCGGCTCAGGCGTTGGCCTGCGGGATCGCGCATCCGGAAGTCTACTGGCCCGAGGTGCTCAATGAAGTGGCGCCCGAGTTTCGCTCCCTTCCGCGCGATGCGCGGCGCGGGTTCGAAGTGGCGCAGGCCCGCCTCGCGCGGACCACGGCATTGATGGCCGGATCGGCGTCGGTGCTACGGCTGCTGTTGACCTCGGGAGTCGTCCTCGGCATCGCCGCCAACGCCCAACCCTACACGGTGCGAGAACTGGATGAGGCGCTGGTGGCGGTCGGGTTGGGAGCGGACATTTTCCAGGAGGACCTCGCGTTCTGGTCGTACCGCCACGGCTTCGCCAAGCCGGATCCGCACGTCTTCCGCCTGCTCGCGATCCGTCTCAAGGCGCGCGCCATCCTTCCGTGCGAAGTGCTCCTGGTCGGCAATGATCCTGAGATGGATCTCCGGCCCGCCCATGCCTTCGGCTGGCTCACCTATCAGCTTCGGACGGGAGGCGGCGACCCGGCGATCCCCGGAGGCGAGTGGCATACGCTGGCGGGATGGTTGGATGGCAGGCTCCCTACCTGAGTCCACCAGACCCAGCGTCCAGCGCCTTGACCATGACGAAGTCGTCCATGACGAATCCGCCGCCGATGTCGACGACCACCGCCTCGCGGATCCGGAATCCGTGGCGGGCATAGGTCGCCTGCGCCGTTCGGTTGCCGCGATTGACGGTCAGCACGAGGGCAGAGCAGCCCTGCGTGCGCGCGAGTTCCTCGACGTGGACGATCAGGCGCGAGCCCAGTCCACGGCCCTGCCAGGCTGGGTGCACGTAGAGTTGTTGGAGTTGGTGTTCCCCAGGATGCGACGCGCCCCGGTGCGCGGCGAACGCCAGCGGTTCGCCGTCCACGGAGAGAATCAGGTAGGCCGGCGTGCGGGAGTGCAACGCTTCGGCGAGGACCGCGGGCGCGTACCGCGCCCTCAGCATGTACTCGATTTGCGCATCGGAGATGAGGTCGCGAAAGGAGGCGCGCCAGACCAGCGGCGCGAGGGTCGCGATGGCCTGGAGATCGCGTTCGGTGGTCGCGGACCGAATTTCGATCGCGCCGAGGGGATGGTAACACGTGGCCATGGAAGGCGGGTCAGGCCGACGCGCTCCTGACTGCCGGAGGCGCGGGCGTTGGTGCGGGGTCGGGTCCGCTGCGGTGCAGGAGGTCCACGGCAGCGCGCACATACGCTTCGTCCGTGAGGCCCTCCACCGACTCTGGCGGAAATGGGACCAGGTCCTTGAATTCGCGGGCGAGCGCGGCGAACAGCACGACGCGGGCGGAGGGATCCAGAAGATCGCGCCGCAGCAGGGCTTCGAGCGCGGCGGCGGCTTGGGCGGGGGAGACGCGCTGGCGGAGGCGCGCGGCGAGGTGAGGCTGGGAACGCAGGGAATTCGGACCGCCGCCGGCGAGTGCGGTGTAGGACGGCGCGAGACGACGTCGGACGGTGGTCACCGTGGTGCCCGCGGCGAGATCGCCGAGTCGTTGGCCGTGCCGGGACAGCAGGGCGGCGAGGCCGCCGACCAGGTAGGCAACCGGCAGGGCGTCGATGGGACGCAGCAGATTCCGCAAGACCACCTGCGTGGGCATGAGCCGCAGACCACGCACGTCCACCACACGCAGGCCGAGCGCGCGTTTTCCCGGAGTTTGACCGCGCCAGAAGGCCTCGAAGGCCATGGAGTATCCGGATTGCAGGAGGAAGAACGCGACGACGCCAAGGGTTTGGGCGAGGGTCGCGCTGACCAGGGCAAAGGCCGAGAGCACCAAGCTCAGCGCAATCGACAGGACGGCCGCCAGGCAGGCATCGAGGCCCCAGGCCAGGAACCGCGAGACCACTCCGGCCACCGGGATGACAAACGCCACGCCGTCCGGAGTGCGAATGCGAAGATCCTGGTCGGGGGCGGAGGTCATTGGAGGGTTGGTGGTGCTCCGCGGCTGGGGCGCGCCGGGCGACCCCCCATCGACAGGTAGGCGGCCAGCAACAAACCCTGCACCAGTCCGAAGGTTGTCTTCACGGCGTAGGGGATGGCGGGTTGGTGATGCTGCGAGAGGAACGCCTCGATCAGTCCCGCCCAGACCAGCAGCAGGGCGACACCGCCGATCAAGGTGGCGACGTCACCTGCGACGGCGCGCAGGCGGGCGGCGAGGGGTGCGGAACGACCGCGTCCCAGCAGGGCGGCACCAAGGAGCAGCCCGGCCTGGCCGGCGATGAGGAAGGCGGGGATCTCGACCGAGCCATGCGGCAGCAGCCAGCCCGCGAGGAAGCGCGCCTGGCCCGCAAGGGTGTAATCCGTCACCACCGCACCGAGCACCACGCCGTTGTAGAAGAGCAGCACGCAGGTGCCCACGCCGCAGGTCATGCCGGAGGCCACCGAGAGGATCGCCACCCTCGTGTTATGCGTCATCAGCGTGGTCGAGAAGGTGGCCTGGGAGCCGGCCGACGCGGCCGAAACACCGGACTCCTCGGCGGCCACGCGGGCCCGCGGATCCTGCAACAGGTGCGGGAACGGCATGAGGACCGGCTTCGCCGAAGGATCGAAAGCGAGGCTGAGTCCGCCGAACAGTCCGCCGAGAAGGGTGATGGCCACCGACAGCGCGAAAGCCCAGGCGTGGCGACGGAAGGTCTGCGGAAAAGTCGCGCGCAACCAGTGCAGCAGCCGGCCCGGTTGGAACCGCGCCTCCGAGGCGTGGATCTCTCCGTAGGCGCGGGCCACGAGGGCTTCGAGGTAGGCGCGGAGCGAGGGATTCGCGGAAAACGTGGTGAACCGTCCCAGGTCGGACCCGGTGCGCTCTTAGAGGTAGTGGAGGCGTAGTATCTCATCGAGAGTGAGGCGATGGCGGACCTCGGACTCGAGGCGGACCAGGAATGCCTCC
>CAZYJB010000616.1:0-3570 GCA_964647675.1 uncultured Verrucomicrobiota bacterium
GGGTCCACGCGCGCGGCGCGGCGGGCGGGGATGGCCGAGGCGAGCAGGGCCACGAGGACCAGGATGCCCGCGTTGACCGCGAAGGTGACCGGGTCGCGGGCCGCGACGCCAAACAACTGACTCTCGAGCACGCGCGTCGCGAACACCGCAGCCCCGAGGCCGAGCACCACACCGGCCATGGCCATGCCAAAGCCCTCACCCACGATCAGCCGCATGACATCCCCGCGCTGCGCCCCCACGGCTATGCGGATACCGATCTCGCGCCGGCGCTGGTTCACCGAATTCGAAATCACGCCATAGAGACCGATCGCGGCCAGGCCGAGCGCGAGCGCGGAGAAGGCACCCAGCAGGTTGGTGATCAGACGGCGCGGCGCGACCGCGTGGTCCACCAACCGCTCGAGCGCGGCGATCTCCGTGGCGGGCAGATCCGGATCGTAAGCCTTCATCGTGGTGCGCACATCGGGCGCCAACGAGGCCAGTGGGCGCCCCGATCGAATGACCAGCTCCACCGCGTTCCAGTCGTCGATCTGACGATAGTTCAGATACATTTCCGCACCCGGCGCCTCTTCGAGGGTGCCGTGACGGACATCGCTGACCACGCCCACGACGCGGGAATCACCGTTGACGTTGACGATCTGTCCGACGGCTTCGCGGTCCGGCCACAGCTTCCGCGCCATCGTCTCGTTGATCACGATCACCTTCTCCGTACCCGCGGTGTCCTGCGCCTCGAAGTACCGGCCGGCCCGCAGGGGAATCTGCATCGTCGCGAGATAGCGATGGTCCACGATGCGCGGAAAGGCAATCGGGTACTCGCCTGGGCGGTAGGTGACGCCCTTGGCGCCCGCGCCCCACGTGCGGTTGCGACCGAGAGGCAGCGTGTCGCTGAGCCCGACTGCCTCGACGCCGGGGATGGCAGCGACCTTCTCCATCAGTCCTTCGTAATAGCGGTTGCCCTCGGCCAGCGACCCAAACGAGCGCGTCGGGTCCACGCGCCACGACACCGCCTGTCGGGGCTGGAAGCCCAAGTTGACCTCCAGCAGACGGCCGAAGCTCTGGATCAGCAAACCCGCGCCCACGAGAAGGACACAGGCCAGGGCGATTTCGGAGACCACGAGCCCTTTACGCACCAGCATGGTGGCCACACCGCCGGATCCGCGGCTCCCGGCATCGTTGAGCCGCTGCTGCATGTCTCCCCGCGCCAGTTGGAGCGCGGGCAGGATCCCGCAGACCAGCCCGGCGAGCAGGGCGGTTCCCAGGGTGAACGCCAGGACCGTGGCGTCCACGGTCGTCGACTGCACCAGCGGGATACCGAAGGTCGGCAGGCGCGCGATCGCCGCGGTCGCGACGTAGGCCAGCGGGACGCCCAGCAGGCAGCCTCCCGCGGCCAGCATCAGGCTTTCGGTCAATGTCTGCCGCACCAGATGCCAACGAGCTGCCCCGAGGGCTACGCGCACGGCGAATTCGTTGCGGCGCGCGTTCGCGCGCACGAGCAGCAGGTTCGAGAGATTCACGCACGCGATGAGCAGCACGCAGCCGACCGCGGTGAACAGCATGAACAACGGCTGGCGGAACGAACCTCGGATGCTCTCCTCGAGCGCGGACATGCGCGCGCCGAACTGGCCGCGCTGCGGGTTGGCCTCCGACACACGTCGGCTGATGACCTCGAACTCGCGGCGTGCGTCATGGATCGTGGCGCCCGCCTTGAGACGGCCGATGGCGAACAAGGTGTTCCCCCAGCGCGCTGTTTCCGGGGTCAGCGGGAAGGGCAGGAGCAATTCCACCTCGGTGCCCGGCGCGAAGACGGAATCGAAGTCGAAGGTTGGCGGCAGGACGCCGGCGATCTCCGTGGGTGCCCCATTGATGGTGAGCGTGCGGCCGACGATGCCCGGGTCGGCGCCGAATTGCTGACGCCAAAAGGCATGGCTGAGCATCGCGGCCTTGGGCCCGTTCCAGGCGCATTCCTCGACCGTGAAGGCGCGTCCGAGCAAGGGCTGCACGCCGAGGAGGCTGAGAAAGTTGCGCGAGACCCCCACTCCGCGCAGGCGCTTGGGTTCGCCGACGCCGGAGAGCGTGAAGCGCTGATAATCGAAGAAGGCGAAGTACGCGGCCAGTTCCTCGAAGGACTGGTTCTGCTCACGCCAATCAAGAAAGTTGTCCACCCGCGTGGTGCGGGCCGACATGCCGCCGGTGCCGACGTTCTCGATCCAAACCAGCCGGTCCGTCGCCTGAAACGGCAGCGGACGCAACAGCACGGCGTGCACGAGACTGAACATTGCCGTGCAGACCCCGATGCCCACGCCGAGTGTGAGCACGGCGACGGCGGTGAAGCCGGGGTTCTTGCGCAGATGACGGAGGGCGAGGCGCAGGTCGGTCATGGGGACGTGGTGAGTGGTGAGTGACGAGGGGCGAGGGAGTAGAGGCGAGAGGAGGGCTAATCACCGACGTTGACCCTCCAAACGGTCACCCTCGCCGCGCTTCGGGTCTGTTCGATTCCACATCATTCGCAATCTGCTCATGGATCAGCGGATTCTTGAGGCGCGATGAGGCACGCCTGTCTTCGGTGTTCCCTGGTCATTGCTTGGAATCGGCCTTTTGTTCCTCGAACTGGTCCACGAACACCTTGATGACGCGGTCCGGCCTCTCCTTCTGGGTCATCACGCAGGTGATCTTCCCGTCCTTTCCTTCGATCGTGATCGTGGCATCCCCCTCCTTTCCGTCGCGATCCTTGAACTTCGCCTGCACGGTGGTTTTACCCAGCTTGAAGGTCTCTTTCCATTCGCAGACCGTGGAGGCGACGGTCGCGATCATCGGTTCATGGTCCGCCGGGGCGATGGACACTTCGGTCTTGCCGATCTTGATGACGCATTTCTCGTCGACCGAGCGTTGCACGATGCCGGCGGCGTTGAGGTATTCGGTCCTGGACGACGTGAGAACGACGTCCTTACCGCATTGGGCGACGCCCGTGGCGGTGGAGCAGATGAGCGCGACGAGAAATCCCGCGCACGCCCGGCTGGAAGGAGACATAAGGTTAAGCAAATTCAGGATGTTCATGGGGAAGTGACGAGTGACGGGTGATGAGTGACAAGCGGTTCCGGCGCCAACGGTGCATTAGGTCTGAGAGCCGGTCTGAGCGGACATTTCGACTTCGGTCTCATAGGCATGTCTAAATCCGGTTCTTTCACTCACCCCTCACCCCTCACCCCTCATCACTCGCTCCTCAGCGCCTCCATCGGGTCCACGCGCGCCGCGCGGCGGGCGGGCAACAGGATCGACGCGACCGCCAGGGCGGTGAGCAGTCCGAGGGACGAGAGGAAGACCAGCGGATCGCGCCCGTTGATTTCGAAGAGCAGCGTCTCGACCAGCCGCGCCAGCAGGAAGGCCGCGCCCAGCCCGATCAGCATGCCGCCGAGGGAGAGCTTGAGTCCTCCTTCCAGCACGAGGCGGATGATGTCGCGGCGCTGCGCGCCCAGCGCGGTGCGGATGCCCAGTTCACGCGTGCGTTGTCCCACGGCGTACGACATCACGCCGTAGATGCCGAGGCACGCGAGGAGGATGGCCACCGAGGCGAAC
>CAZYJB010000617.1:0-3563 GCA_964647675.1 uncultured Verrucomicrobiota bacterium
AGACGCAGGCCGTCGGAGACGCGCCAAAGTTTCACTGTCTCGTCCGCACTGGCGGAGGCCAGCACCCTTCCGTCCGGATGCCAGGCGAGGTCGAAGACGGCTCCTTTGTGCACGTCGATGGCCCGCACGAGGGAACCATCCTCGGTGCGCCAGAGCTGGATGACGCGGTCATAGCCCGCGGTCGCGAGCAACGTGCCATCGGGACTAAACTCGGCATCGTAGAGAATGTCGCGATGGCCCCCGACTTCGCGGATCACACTGCCGGAGGTCGCGTCGAGCACCAGGGCCACGCCGCGCAAGCCGGTGATTCCACTGGCGATTACGAGGCGCTTGCCGTCCGGATGAAAATGCACGGCGTTCCCGCGACCCGGCAGATCGACGGACCACACCCATGCCGCCGCCGCCGCGTCCGACTTCCGCAGTTCGACGCGCTGCGCGAGCGCTCGTGCCACGTACTGCCCGTCCGGACTCCAGGCCGCCGCCACCACCGGGTGAGGTGCGCGGGAGGGCGGCAGCTGGGGGGTCACCAGCGTCGAGAGAATGGACACGTCCTTCGCCGGCCCTTTGGCGCCCAACGCCACCCAGAGGCGCAACAGTTCGCGCTCACGCGGCGGCACCTGGGGTTCGTCCTTGGGCGGCATGATCGGTTTCGTGCGCCCTTCGATGGACTGGATGAGGAAGGAGTCGTCTGGTTTGGAAGCCACGATCAGAGCGGCGTGGTCTTCGCCACCGGCGAGCAACTGCGCGTGGGTCTCCACGGAGAAACGCGCCTCGCGCTGCTGGTCATTGTGGCAGCCGGCGCAATAGGCCCGGAGGATGGGGGCGATGTCTCGTTCGTAGACGAGCTCCGTGTCGGCGGCGGAAGCGTTGCGTGCGACGACGGTCAACAGCATTCCCAACCACACCGTGGCGGACCGGAATTGGGCGGTTCTCATGCTCAGTGTTGGAAGAGAAACTCGCGCGAGGTGAGGAGCGACCAGTACAGGTCCTCGACCACTTCGCGGCGTGCTGCCGGCGCAGAGGCTTCCGTCAGCAGCGGTTCGGTCGCCTTGACCTCCGCGGCGGTCGGCGCGCGGCCCAGACAGCGCATCCAGGCCTCCTCGAGGATCTGGATCGGGGTCGGTTCGGTGGCCAGCCAGCGCGTGAGATGGCCCGTCTTCGATGCCAGTTTTTCGTTCAGCGTATTGCCATTCGAGAGATGCAGCACCTGCACGAGGCTGGGTTGGTTGGATCGCTCGCACTCGCAGGTGATCTCGCGTGGATGCCTTCCGAAGGTCTTCAGGAAGTAGGAGCGCACGGCCGCATCACGTAATTGGAGCGAGCGCGTGACGTTGGTGTAGGCGGTGGTCTTCTCCGAGGAACCGTCGTTGAGGGCAATCTCCGAGAACGTATCGGATACCCCGGTGACATCCGCGATGGCGTCGCTCAGCACTTCCGCCATCAGCCGGCGCGGCTGGTAGCGCGCGTGGTGCCGCAGATCGGATTCGTTGCCGGGCACGGGCTCGCTCGAGCGCCGGTAAGTCTGCGAGATCAGGATGGTCCGCATCAGGCGCTTGAGGTCGTAACGCTCGGCGATCAGATGGCGCGCGAGGGCTTCCAGCAACTTCTCGTTGCTCGCGGGGTTGGAGGCCCGCAGATCGTCAACGGGCTCGACGAGGCCCGATCCGAGGAAGCTGGCCCAGACGCGGTTGACGATGGCGCGTGTGAAGTATGGGTTGTCGGGCGAGGTCAGCCAGGCGGCCAGCGCCACGCGGCGATCGGCGGGATCACTCCCCTCGAGCGGCGGCGCATCCAGCGGAGCAGGCGGCTGCGGCTTGCCAGTGCGGGGTTGGATGAGGTCGCCCGCATCCTCGACGTAGAGCGTCCTCTTTCCATCGCCGTTGCGTGGGTCCCCTCCCCAGCCTTTGGCCCGCACCCGTGCGAACAGATTGGCGAAGGAGTAGTACTGGTCGTTGGTCCACTTCTCGAGCGGGTGGTTGTGGCACTTCGCGCAATTGATCGAGAGCGCGAGAAACGCCTGGCTCACGTTCTCAGCCATCGCTTCGGGGTCCTGATGAACCGCGTAGAAATTACTCGCGCCCTCGTCGACCGACGATCCGCGAGCAGTGATCAGTTCGCGCACCCACGCGTCCCACGGCTTGTTCTCGGCCACGGCGTCGCGGATCCATTGGTAATACGCGCTGATGGCGTCGGGGCGCAGCTTGGAGCCAGTGACGAGCAGCAGGTCCGACCAGCGGTACGCCCAGAAATCGACAAACTCCGGTCGCGCGAGGAGGAAATCGGCGAGGCGCTCATGCTTGCCCGGGGAACGATCCTGCACAAACGCGCGCACCTCCTCCGCGGTGGGCAGGCGGCCAATGACATCGAGGAAGGCGCGCCGGACGAAGGTGGCGTCGTCTGCCGGCGGCGAAGGCGGCAGGCGCAGTTCCTTCAACTGCGCGAGCACCAGCTGGTCGATGAAACCCGGGCCGGATGCCTTCGCGAATACCGCATCTTCGACGGTGTTGGTGTAGGGCGACGTGATGCGGGCCAGCGCGACGCGCGAGGAATACCACGCCGTGACGGCACCGACGCCCGCTCCCAGGATGCGCACCCGGCCGTCACGCCCCACGGTCGCCACGGTCTCGTCGGTGGCGCTGAACCTGGCCCACCGCGTGACGTCGCGACGCGTGCCATCGGAAAACGATGCGGTGACGGTCAGCGCCAGGTCGTCGCCCACGCGCCGCACCGATTCCGAAGGCGCGACCTCCACGCCGGTCAGTTGGGTGTCATCCGCCGCCGGACCCGGGGCCCCGGCGGCAATCCAGCGCGCGAGAATGCGGTACTCCTCCGAATCCACGTCGAACCGCTTGCCGCCCTGATGTTTCAACGCCGCGGTCGCCTTGGTGAGGAGAAGGCTCCGACCGGGATCAGACGGTTCGAGGCGCCGTCCGCGCAGTTCGCGGGTGATGGCGAAGTGATCGGATTCGGCATCGTAGCCAAACAAGGACAGGCGGAAGCCGCCCTTCCCCGCGAGGGCGCCGTGGCAGCCGCCGCTGTTGCAGCCCGACTGCGAAAGGATCGGAACGATGTCGTGCCGGAAGGAGACAGCGTCCGAGGTCGCCGGGTCGGCTGCCGTTGCGCCGAACGTCCACGACAACAGCCAGGCGAACACCCAGCAGCGACCGCCGCGCACGGCCTTCCCAGAGCAGACCGTGATCTTGAATTGCGCGAATCTCATGCGAACAGCTCGCGGATCGGTTCAGTGCCGAGATCGGTCAGGGGGAACGGCCGTCCCCCTGGACCCGGCAGGTGCGACGCGTGATCGAGCCCGAGACTGTGGAACACCGTGGCCACGATGTCGCCCGGTCCGACTGGTCTTTCGGCGGGGAACCCACCGATGGGATCGCTGGCACCGATGACGCGGCCGCCGCGTACTCCGCCGCCGGCGAAGTAGGCCGAAAAGCACTGCGGCCAATGATCGCGGCCCCCGGCGGGGTTCACCTTGGGCGTTCGTCCGAACTCGCTCAGGTTCGCGACCAGGGTGTTCGGCAGCAGTCCGCGTTGGTCCAGATCCTCGATCA
>CAZYJB010000618.1:0-3551 GCA_964647675.1 uncultured Verrucomicrobiota bacterium
GACAACTGACCGAGGCGGTGCGACGGAAGCCCTACTCGGTGATCCTGTTCGACGAGATCGAGAAGGCGCACGCCGACGTCTTCAATGCGCTGCTGCAGGTGCTCGACGATGGCCGGCTGACCGATGGCCAGGGGCGCACGGTGGACTTCAAGAACGCGATCATCATCCTGACCAGCAACATCGCCTCGCCGCTGATCCAGGAGTTCTCCGCCTCCGGACGTACCAGCCCGGCTGACCATGAGGAACTCGAGCGCGCGGTGCGCGACGACCTGCGCGGGCACTTCCGCCCTGAGTTCCTCAACCGACTCGACGACATCATCCTCTTCCACAGCCTCGGGGAGAAGGAACTGGCGCGCATCGTGGACATCCAATGTCAGCGGCTCGAGAAGCGCCTGGCCGCACAGCAGCTTTCGCTCGAACTCGACGATTCCGCGCGACGCTTCCTCGGGCGCGAGGGTTACGATCCGCAGTTCGGCGCGCGGCCGCTCAAGCGCGCCATCCAGGATCTGCTTCTCAATCCGCTCGCCATGAAGCTGCTCGACGGCGAGTTCAAGGCCGGCGACCGGGTGCGCGTGCATGCGAAGAAGGGCGAACTCGTCTTCGAACGCGCGGCAGCACCCGCAGGCTAATGGGAGTGCTGCGCGGGGCACAGGAAAGGTTGGCACCACATCCCCCGGGCACCGCAAGGTGGGGTGAATCCCTGGGGTGCCCGTGATGGGCGGCTCGGCACGGACGCCGAGCCGTACCTATTCCGCGCCTACCGAGTATCGGAAACTCGCGGCAGTCGAACCTTGGCGGCGTAAATCGACGTTCTTCCTTCGTGGCTCGAGTAATAACTCATCCACAGCCGTCCTCGATGCCAGACCATGCCGGCGTAGCTGGTATCTCCGCCGGAGGGCAGGCGGAGGAACTCACGCAGCGAACCGGTGTCGGGATCCACCCAGACGAGTGAGGTCCGCGCTCCGCCGTCGTAGAGCCGCACCGCAGCGACCCAACGGCCGTCCTGCAACCGCAACATCTGCGGTCCGCCCACGCGGATTCCGGTGTCGCGCCAGTGCCAGTCCCGGTAGGGCGGCGAAGCCGTCCCGATCAGGGCGCTCGACGGCGTGTCGTCGCGGCGCACCAGGCAGACGGCCCGCCCGCCGGGCTCGAATCCCAGGGCCGTCTCATTGGGATAACCAGAGCTCAGCAGCGACGGCACCCACGGAACGAAGGCCTCCGGCTCCTTCGCGGAGCTCCGGTACAGCCGCACGAACCGGTCGCGCCCCGTTCCGTAGCCCAGGCCGTAGGTGAAGCCTTCGTGGCTGACCACGCGCCACATCCAGCAGTCAGGATCTCCCACACCGATCGGCGCACCCCACTCCCGTCCATCCCGCGAGAACCAGACCACCGACTGGTGCGTGGGCGACGTCGGTCGCGCTACGGCGGCGACCAGCATGAATCGTCCGTCGGGGAGCACGACAAGCTTGGGATCCCGGAGATCGCCTTCGGGATGCGCCAGCCGCGACGCGGAGACCCAGTTCCGCCCATTGCGTGAACGCAGGACCTGGATCGCGCCATCGGGCGAGACGTGTTTCTGTCCTTCCCGGAACACGCACCACCACGCTCCCCGGTGTCGCGCCAGGTCGCTGAAGGCGTTGTGGGGCGCGGCGTCCCCGATGCGCTCCACCCACTCGATGCGCGCGGTGGCGTCGGCCGCCTGGCCGAGGGGGGCCGATGGCAACATCCACAGCGCCGACCACAGGGTTAGCCAACGAATAGCCGGGAATCGACGCATCATCGCCGGGCGCGCTGGAGGTGGCGATCTGCGAAGTCGAGGTACCGGTTCCAATCGTAGAGCGTGACGTCATGGTCGCCGGAGCGAACATGGTAGCCGATGAACTCCCCCACCGGTTGGTTGACGCGCGGCCAGCGATCGATGCCAAGACCGTGCTGACCTAACAGTTCGTAAACCGGTTCGGCCGCCTGGGCAGCCAGGAATTCGCCGTGGGGATCGGCCCACAGGTCCTTCTCCGCGCTGGCGATATACACCGGGCGTGGCGCCGCCAAGGCGATCAGTTCGTGCTGGTCCACCGGGAGGTCCGCCTCGCGATCATTGTACTGCTTGAACCGGGTGCAGAACCAGTAGGGTGCGAGGGCATTGATGCGCGCCGTGGTTTCGCCGAACACGCGCCGGGCGAGCGCCGCCCCGCCCTCGCCCGAGTTGTTCGAAATGACCATGGCGAAGCGCTCGTCCTGCGCTCCCGCCCAGAGCGCCGCCTTGCCCAATCTCGAGTGCCCCAGTACCGCCACGCGCTTCGCATCGACCCGCGGTTCGGTCTCCAGGAAATCGAGCGCGCGGCTCAGTCCCCACGCCCAGGCACCGAGCGCGCCCCAGTCGGACGACGCGAAGGGCAATGTGGCGGCCTTCGGATCGATCGGCCGCGCGGGATCGACAGGAAAATGGGCCCGCACACCCACGCGCCAGCCCTCGTTGTGATCGGGCTCGATGTCACCGTAGTAGACCGTCGCCAGCGCGTACCCACGGTCGAGAATCGTCGTCACGGGCCAGCGCGAGGCCTCCGTGCCGCGCGAGGCCTCGGTGGCGCGGTGATCGATCCGTCCTTCTTTCGGCTCGTTGCGCACCCAGCGATCGGTGACCGGAATGTCCCGCTCGAAGGTCACTCCCTGGTTCCCTTTGAAATTCAATCCGAGGAACGTCGGCACCGGTCCTTTCGCCTGCTGCGGCAGGTAGAGCAGGACGGTCATCGAAGGGCCCTCCTCGCTTCCCGTGAACAGAACGCGCACCTCGCGGCGGACGGCGCGTCCCCCGAGCGCATCGCGCACCTCGGATACGGGCACGAAGCGCAGGTGGGTGGGTGCCGCGGGCGAGTGCCCGTAGACATGCTCGCGGAACAGCCCGAGCACCTCCGCGCGCCGCTGGCGGCGCCAGTCGCGCGCGGATCGCACGGCGCGTCCATCTTCGAAGCGCAGGGGATCGGGCAGCGTGTACTGAGGGACGCGCGCCTCCTCGTAATTGGTCTCGGGCGCCGTGGCGGCACGGGCGGCGGGCACACAGGTCGACATCACCGCGAACAACGCGGCCATGGCTGCGCGAATCGCCGTCCCTCGACGCAAAGCCGAAGTTGTCCGCGTCATTTCAGGTCCTCGTCGCGGACTCCGGCGCGCTCGAACATTTCTTTGAGGGTCACCGCGGCACCCCCGCGGCGCTTGCTTTCGTCCGCCGCCTCCATGAACGCCATGATCTCGAGCGTCTCCCGGGCGGAGACGGGCGCCACCCGCGTCTGGAAGAACTTCACCACCTCCACGATCAAAGGGCCGTAGCCGTCGAACGCACCCGCCGCAGACTGGCCCTTCTCGCCGCGCGCGACACCGCCATAACCCTCGCGCTCGCGATAGACCCCGGTTCGCCCGCCGTCCCAGGTGCCGGTGACCTCGATCTTGCCGTCAGGGGTCGTGCCACGCCGCACGGAGACGCAGCCGGGACCCATCAGCGTGAACAGCGATTCGACGCCGTGGATGCCATACCAGAAGAGGTCGGGGTGCGTGGG
>CAZYJB010000619.1:0-3539 GCA_964647675.1 uncultured Verrucomicrobiota bacterium
GCGACGCCCTCCCCGGCGCCGGCGCGGCCCGCGCCGGTCGTGCTTCCCTATCAACCTGCGCCCGGAGAAAGCATCGCGCTGATCGGCAATTCGCTGGGCGAGCGCATGCTGTACTTCGGCCACTTCGAGACCGCGTTGCACCTCAGGTTCCCGCAGGCGCGCCTGACCGTTCGCAATCTGTGCAATCCCGCCGACACCCCTGGCTTCCGCGCGCACGCGGCGCGCAAGTCGCAGTGGGCGTTCCCGGGGGCTGAGAAGTTCCATCCCGGCTTGCAGGCGCATTTCGGCATCGGGCACTACCCCTCGCCCGACCAGTGGCTGTTCGAGGTCAAGGCGGACACCATCCTCGCCTTCTTCGGGTACAACGAGTCGTTCGACGGGCTCGAGAACGCGGGCCGTTTCCGCGCGGAGCTGGCCGCCTTCGTGGATCACACCCTGTCGCTGGCGTACAACGGCCGCACCGCGCCGCGCCTGATTCTCGTCACGCCCATCGCGTATGAGGACCGCACCGACGCCTATGATCTGCCGAAGGGCGACGAGGAGAACCGGCGTCTCGCGGCCTACGCCCAGGTGGTGCTGGACGTGGCGCGCGAGAAGGGTGTGGGTTCGGTCGATGTTTTCGCGCCGACGCGGCAGTGGTTCGCCAGCGGCGGCGCGAAGCTCACCATCAACGGCTGTCACCTCGGCGATGCCGGCTACGCCCGTCTCGCGCCCTTGCTGGCCGAGCAGATTTTCGGGCCGGGTGCCGCAACGTCGGCCTCCGAGCCGCGTACGCTGCGTGCCGCGGTGGAGGACAAGGATTGGTTCTGGTTCAACGACTATCGCATGCTCAACGGCGTCCATGTCTGGGGCCAGCGGTACCAGCCGTACGGCAACGTCAATTACCCGGAGGAGATCGAGAAGATCCGGCAGATGACCAAGCTGCGCGACGCGCGCATCTGGGACATGGCCGCGGGCCGTGTCACGGCCAGTGGAACGCTGCCGCCGGTGCCGGACCAGCTCACGCGCGCCCTGACGCCGATCGAGACCAACTTCAAGAAGCCCATCGAGTATCTCGGGCGCGAGCAGGCGCTCGCCCGATTCACCCTGCGCGAGGGGTTCAAGATCGATCTCTTCGCGTCCGAGACCGAGTTCCCGGATCTCAAGAATCCCGTGCAGATGTCGTTCGACAATCAGGGACGCCTCTGGGTCTCGGTGATCCCCAGCTACCCCCACTACAAGCCTGGTGACGAGCGGCCCAACGACAAGATCCTCATTCTCGAGGATACCAATGGCGACGGCCGCGCGGACCGGCAGAAGGTGTTTGCCGACGGGCTGAATCTTCCCATCGGCTTCGAGATCGCGCCCGAGGGCGTGTATGTCTCACAGGAGCCGCACCTTTGTCTGCTGGTCGACGACAATCATGACGATCGCGCAGATCGGATGGAGATCCTTCTCAGCGGCTTCGACACACACGACACCCATCACGCCATCTCCGCCTATGCCGCGGACGCCTCAGGCGCGTTTTATCTCCTCGAGGGCCGGTTCCTGCATTCGCAGGTCGAGACGCCCTATGGCCCGGAGCGCATGACCGACGGCGGTGCGTGGAGGTTCGATCCGAAGCGCTTCTGGCTCGAGCGCTACAGCCAGGCCGACTACAACAATCCGTGGGGCATGGCCTTCGACGATTGGGATCAGGGGTACATCTCGGACGCCTCCTCGGGCGAGAACTACTGGGGGCTCCCGGTCTCGGCGAAGATCCCGCACGGCCTCGAGATCCCGAAGGTGGGAGAATTCGCGCCGAAGCGCGCGCGACCGACCTCGGGATCGGAGTTCGTCTCGTCCCGCCATTTCCCCGACGACCTGCAGGGCGACTTCATGATCTGCAACAGCATCGGGTTCCTGGGTACCAGCCTGCACGATGTCTGGGAGGATGAGTCGGGATTCAACGGCAAGCACATCGGCGACCTCCTCTCGTCGACGGACCCGAATTTCCGTCCGGTGGACATTGAGACGGCGCCCGACGGATCGCTCTATCTGGTGGACTGGCATAACGCGCTGATCGGGCACATGCAGCACAGCGCGCGGGACCCCAACCGCAGCCACGATCACGGACGCATCTATCGCATCACCTACCCGGCGCGCCCGCTCGTGGCGCCCGCAAAGATTGCGGGAGCTGACCTCGCTCAGCTCTTCGAGAACCTCAAACTGCCCGAGTACCGGTCGCGCTATCGCACACGCCGCGAGTTGCGTGGACGCCCGGCGGTGGAGGTGATTCCCGCGGTGAAACGTTGGGCGGCGTCACTGGATCGCCAGGATCCGCGTTATGAGCATCATCTCTGTGAGGCGCTGTGGGTGACGTGGGGATTCAACGCCGTGGATCGCACGCTCCTCGAACAGTGCCTGCACGCGCGGTCGCATCAGGCGCGGGCCGCGGCGGTGCATGTCCTTCGCTATGCGCACCGCCAGTTTGCCGACAGCCTGCCGATGTTCCTGCGGGCTGCGAACGATCCGCACGGCCGCGTGCGCCTCGAGGCCATCGTCGCCTCGTCCTGGATGGACAACGCGATCGGAGCACGGATCGTGCTCGAGGCGCTCAAGCACCCGCTCGACCGCTGGATGGGGCCGGTGACGCAGCAGATCCTGACCACCACGCTGTCGGACGATGTGAAAACGCTGTCGTCGGATCCGAAGCTCGACCTCGGGGACAATCCGAATGCGCGCGAGTTTCTGGCCGGCCGTTTCAAGTTCGCGCCGGTGCCCAAGGCCGCGGCGGACCAGAGCTACGGTCCGACGCGCCAGCTCAACGAAGGCGAGGCGCGCATCTACGCGATGGGGAAGGAAATCTACAACCGCGACGCCTACTGCATCACGTGCCACCAGCCGAACGGACTGGGCATGCCGAACGTGTATCCGCCGCTGGTGGCGAAGGATAACCCGTGGCTGACGGACAACGACGAGCGCCTGATCAAGGTGGTGCTGAAGGGGCTGTGGGGACCGATGCCGTTGGCCGGGCAGATGTTCGATCCGAGCCGGGGTGTGCCGCCGATGACGGGTTTCGCAGGCTTGTTGAAGGACGATGAAATCGCCGCGGTGTTGAGCTACGTCCGGCAGTCATTCGGAAACGACCTTCCGTTCATCACGCCGGAGCAGGTGAAGGCTGTGCGTGCGAAGACCGCGGCGCGCCAGGATTTCTACCTGGTGGAGGAATTGATGCAGGAGCATCCGATCCCCGGCTGGGAGAAATGGCCGAAGGCGGAGAGCAAGACCACTTCGTTCGAGTAGCGCTGAACGTCGCCGCGGGCGTGCAGCCCGCGCTCGAAAGGCGTTGGGAATGCGCTTGCCGAAGCAAGTCAGCGCAGCCTGACGGCTGCGGCTACGGACGGCTGCGGCTACGGACGGCTGCGGCTACGGACGGCTGCGGCTACGGGGACGGCCGCGGCCACGGGCGGGTGCGCACTCAAGCCAGGATCTTGGTGATCACCTTCGGGCTTTCCACGCCGGTGAGGCGGGCGTCGAGCCCCTGGAACTTCACGCTGAACGCATCGTGGCGGATGCCG
>CAZYJB010000620.1:0-3535 GCA_964647675.1 uncultured Verrucomicrobiota bacterium
GCACGATGGGTCGCCCGGCCAGCGACGGTCAAGCGAACGGACGCCGCGCGGTCCGCTCCGACGTTTCCCTGATCATGAGTCGGCCGGGAAAGGAGACGGCGCCCCAATGCACGCGAGCGCTTCACCCGCTGACAACGGGGGGACGGGCTTTACGGATGGTGGATGGGAGACATCAGGTTCGTCCCCCAAAACGTCAGCAGGACAAAGCCGAAACAAGCCAGGGCTCCCCACGCCATCGGACGCGGGCCGGTTTTGAATCCCAGGCGTGCCACCGCCAGTCCCAAATACGCCGCCCACACGACGATCGACCACGCAATCTTTGGATCTGCACGCACCAGCACGCCATAGCGTTCGCGCATGAGACCGAAGCTGATCACCAGCCCGCCAGTCAGCAGGATCAAGGCACCCCCCAGAACGCGCTCGAGCACGCGTTCCAAGCGAGGCGACGCGGGCAGGCGTTCCAGCCATCCCTGCCATCCCGGGGTCAACCCGGTTGCGTCGCGAATCAGGTAGAGAAAACCGAGCACCGACGCGGCGGCGAATCCGGCATAGCCCAGCAGCACCAACACCACATGCAGGCTCAGGGCGGCATGCTCGAGATCGAGGACCGGCCCCGGCTGGTCCAACTGCGGATTCAGCGCGAAAACGCCCGTCGCGAACAGCCCCGGCGCCAGGAGGACGCTGATCACGCGCAGTCTCGGCCAAAGCGCCGCGACGACGCCGGCGACCGCCACCAACCATCCCACGAACATCAGCGCCTCGAACAGGTTGGTGACCGGACAGCGATCGAGGGAAAACCCACGTCCCAAAAGCGCCGCGGAGTGGGCCAGCCATCCGGCCGCCAGCGCGAAACAGGCCGGCAGGAGCCCGGCCCGAAACCCCCGCCGACCTTGGAGGACGCCCAAGGCCGCCGCGGCTCCGTACCCGGCGGTCGCCAGCAGGAAGAACACACGGTCCGATGGCCACTGCACCCGGGGAACGTACGCGATGGCAACCACCCCGCTCAATAGGGGACTCCGCTTTCGGACCCCCGGCGGAGGTCTGCCGAGCAGCACCGGCTTCCTTGCGGAACCGAGGCATCCCCGGAAACACAGCGGTCGCCAATTCCGCGGCGAGCTGGCAATCTCCACGAGCCCATGAACAGGCGCACGCCCTCCGAGTTCCGGGATTCCATCCGCAAGGTGAAGAAGCTCTATTCCACCCCCAAGGTGCTTGCCAAGGTACTGAGGCTTCTCCAGAAGCCCGACGTCAACCTCGAGGATGTGGGCGAGGTGATCCGCAACGACGCGGCGCTCGTGGCGGACCTCATCCGCCTGAGCAACAGCGCGCTGTTCAGCCGTGGCGGCGGCTGCGTCGATCTCAAACTCGCATTGCAGCGCCTCGGAATGCAGCAGGTGATCCGCGCCGTGGAACTAAGCCTCTCGAAGAACGTGTTCGGCAAGGGCCTCGCGAATTACGGCATCAAGGTCGAACAGTACTGGCGCGCGTCCGTGCTCGCCGCGCTCCTGATGGAACAACTGGCGACGCTCCACGGCGTCGACGCGCCAGAGGCGTATACCATCGGACTCCTGCACAGCATGGGCCGCGTGCTCATCAATGAAGTGCTCGAGGAGGTCCGCTGCCCCTCGAAATGGGATCGCGCCGTGTCGCTCGAATCCTGGGAGGTGCACCAGATCGGTTTTACCCATGCGGAGGCCGGCGCGCTGCTGCTGCGCGAATGGGGATTCCCGCCCACGTTGCTCGCACCCATTGAGCACCAGCTGGGCGCGCCGACGGCGGTGCCGGCGCAGACCACGGCGGGAATGCTCCGCCTCGTGCGCATCCTGCTGGCGGCCGACCCGGTGGCCACCACGCATCCCCAGCCACCCGCGTTTCCCCGGGACCTGCTCGGATGGAGCGGTTTCACCTCCGATGAAGAGGCACTCTCGCTGCTGACCGACGCGCAGGGGGAACTGGCGAAAATCGCGGACAGCCTTGGGATGGCACCCTGCGCGACCGCGCCGCCCTCGGGTGCGGAATCGCCGGCCACGCCGTCGTGAGCGGAGAAAAACCGCGCGGCGCGTGCGCGCCCGCGGTCGGAAGAGAATCGTTCTGGAAGGGCTGTAAGCCGAATTCTGTCTTCCCGCGTTGCCGCGGGGAGAACGCCATTTCTCTGGGCGGTCCTACCCGGAACCCTTCCGCTTGCGCGGAGCGGAGCGGGCCGCTCCTGGGTTCCCTATTTGACCTTGCTCCCGACGGGGTTTTCCGTGCCGCGTTGCTTGCGCTTCGCGCGGTGGGCTCTTACCCCACCTTTTCACCCTTGCCGCCCCGCACAAGGCGGGGGTGGGCGGTATGTTCTCTGTGGCACTTTCCGTCGCCCGGGCTTCACAACCCGGGCGCCCGAGCGTATCCGGACCCAAAGGCCCGGTTGCGCGGCGTCGCACCCTGTGGAGTTCGGACTTTCCTCCCCCGGCTTGCGCCAGGAGCGGCGTCCCGCCCTTCCAGAACGGCCGGCACGCTACGCGCGGACCGCCGCTCCGGCAACCCCCGCGTTCCGCGGCAGCTCCACGCGCCTACGGGCTGAGCGGCTTGAGGCGCAGGTTCCGGAACGCCACCGCCCCGTGGTCGCCCTGCAGCAGGATCGGACCCGGCTGGTCGAGTTGGTCGTCCAACTGCCCGCCGGTCGCGCGGGTCACCTCCACGCCGTCGTGGATCTTCACGCCGTTCAGCGTGACCGTGATGCGGTTGCCGCGGATCGTCGCCTCCACCTGCTGCCATTGGCCCGCCGGCTTCGACGCGTTCTCACTCGGCGCTTTCACACTGTAGATGCCGCCATTCCCCCCGGGCGCCGGCGCGCTGCCATAATCATCGAGGATCTGAATCTCGTAGCGCCCGCGCAGGTAGAAGCCCGAGTTCGCCCCCTTCGGCACCAGGTACTCGTACCGCACGGTGAAGTCCTTGAACTTCTCCTCGCTGACGAGGTCGGTCCCGTGCCCGCCCTTCTCCGGCATTTGATTCACCAGCATGCCGTTCTGCGCGCTCCAGCTGGGCAACCCGTCGCTCTGGCGCAGGCGCCAGCCCGCCAGACTCTCACCGTTGAACAACGGACGAAATCCCTCCGCCGCCTCGGCGTCCGCCACTTTTGCCTTCAACGACTGCGGCGTCGCGTCCCCCGCCTCGAGCCCGAGCGCCCACCGAATGCCGCCCAGGACGTGCTTCTGGTAGTCGCTGCTTTCCCAGACATCTTCGCGGTGCCCCAGCGAGGTGTACCACACGCGACCCTGCCCGAACGTGCGCGCCCAGCTCAGCGGATAATGCCCAGGCATCTTGGTATTGGGATGCCGGTCCAAATCCAGCAGCGCACGCACCGCTTCACGCCGGTATCCGTTCAGGATGTAAATCTCGTCGTAAACCTTGTAGTTCGCGCCCAGGTGCCGGTTGGAAGGGAATGCGGGATCGGAATTGATCGCCTCCACTTCGGCCTGCTCGCGGTGATACAGGAACTCGCCATTGATCATCACCGTGTACGGATGCAGCGGCGTGTGACCCCGAAAGG
>CAZYJB010000621.1:0-3524 GCA_964647675.1 uncultured Verrucomicrobiota bacterium
GCCCCCGCCGGCGACTGGGATTGCGCGCGCGCCGCGGTCGAGAACGGCGCGGACGCCATCTACTTCGGGCTCACTCGATTCAACGCGCGCCTGCGTGCGCAGAACTTCACCGAGACCGACCTGCCGCGGCTCATGACCTGGCTGCACGAGCGCGGTGTGCGCGGGTACGTCACGTTCAACACTCTCGTCTTCACCTCGGAACTCGCCGAGGCCGCCCGCTACCTGCGCACGCTCATCGCTGCCGGGGTGGACGCCGCCATCGTCCAGGATGTCGGTCTGTGCCGCCTGATCCGCCGGCTTTCGCCCGACTTCCCGATCCACGCCTCGACCCAGATGTCGATCACCAGCGCCGCCGGCGTGGCGTTCGCCTCGGACCTCGGCTGCCAGTTGGTGGTGCTCGCGCGCGAGAATTCGATCCCCGAGATCACGCGCCTCCGCGCGGAACTCGGCGAACGCGGAATCGCGTTGCCCCTGGAGGTCTTCGTGCACGGCGCGCTGTGCGTAGCCTACTCCGGACAATGCCTCACCAGCGAGGCATTGGGCGGGCGCTCCGCCAACCGCGGTGAATGCGCTCAGGCGTGTCGCATGCCTTACGACCTGCTGGCCGACGGGCAGAAGGTCGACCTCGGCGACCGCCGCTACCTGTTGAGTCCGCAGGACCTCGCCGGGCTCGACCTGGTGCCTGCGCTCGCGGAGGCCGGGGTCGTTTCTCTCAAGATCGAAGGGCGCCTCAAGTCGCCTGAGTACGTGGCGAGCATCACGCGCCTCTACCGCCAGGCCATCGACCGCCTGGATCCCGGACGCGCCGATTCCGGCAGGGCCGCCGCAGGTCGCGCCGAAGTGCAGTACGAATTGGAGATGGCCTTCAGCCGCGGTCTCCACACCGGCTGGCTCGCCGGCATCGACAACCAGCGACTCGTTCATGCGCGGTTCGGCAAGAAGCGAGGCGCGTTCGTCGGCCAGGTCGTGCGCGTCGAGCAGGACCGCGTTTTCGTCGAACCTCACGGCCCCTGCCGTGCCGGGGACGGCGTGGTGTTCGATGACGGGCGTCCCGATCAACCGGAGGAGGGCGGGCGGCTGTTCGAGGTCCATGCCGGCCGGACGCCGGGAGCCCCGGTCGCGCTCACCTTCCTGCGCGGGGCCGTCAACCTGCGTCGCATCCAGCCTGGTAATCGTGTCTGGAAAACGAGCGATCCGCTCCTCGAGCGCGAACTCCAGCAGACGTATGCCGGAGACGCTCCCCATGCGACGCGCGCGGTGCACTGGGAAATCCATGGCCAACCCGGTGAACCGCTGGTGGTGATCGCACGCGACGACGAAGGGCACATCGCCGAACTGAATTCGTCGATGCCCCTGGCGGTGGCCGAATCTCGGCCGCTGGACGAAGACCGTCTGCGCGATCAGCTGGGCCGACTTGGAGGCACCCCGTTCCACCTGGGTCGCCTGATTTCGGACCTCTCCCCCGCGGTCATCCTGCCGGTCAGCGAACTCAACCGCCTCCGCCGCGCGGCGATCGAAGAGCTCCGCCGACAGCGCGCGCTGCCCCGCCGCTGGACACTTAGCGAGCGAGGTGGCGGCCTGCAGGAAGACCTAGCGTCCCGCGCTCGCCATCCGGTGCCCACGGAGGTCGAACTGGTCGTTCTCGTCCGCACCGCGGAACAGCTCGAAGCCGCCCTCACGGCCGACGTGCGCTGCGTCTATTGCGAGTTCGAGGATCCCAAGCGCTACCGCGACGCCGTGCGCCGGGTGCGCCAACAAGACGGAGTCGAGGTGTTCGTCGCGCCGCCGCGCATCACCAAGCCCGGCGAGGAGTGGATCCTCAAGCAGGTGGAGTCGTGCGAGCCTCACGGCTACCTGGTGCGCAACTACGACCACCTCGCGCGCTGGCGGGGCGTGCGGTGCATCGGGGATTTCAGTCTGAACGTCGCCAATCCGCTCACGGCGGAACATTTCCGCGAGCGGGCCGGGCTCGAACGCGTCACGGCCAGTTACGATCTCAACGCGGACCAACTGGACGACCTCGTGCGCGGCTGCCCACCGCGCAGCCTCGAAGTGACGCTGCACCAGCACATGCCCATGTTTCACATGGAGCATTGCGTGTTCTGCGCGTTCCTTTCCCACGGCAAAGACTTCCGGGATTGCGGACGTCCCTGCGACACGCGGACGGTTCATCTGCGCGACCGGGTCGGAGCGCGGCATCCGGTGAAGGCCGACGCCGGTTGCCGCAACACGGTGTTCAACGCGCGCGCCCAGACCGGCGCCGACCATGCACTGCGACTGCGCGACGCCGGGGCGGACCGCTTCCGCCTCGAGTTCCTCGACGAAGACCCGGAAACGGTCCGCGGCCTCCTCCGCAGCTACCGGCGGCTCTTTCGCGGCGAACTCAGCGCCGAGGAACTGTGGCGTCAGTTCCGGCTTCTGAATCAAATCGGGGTCACACGCGGGCAACTGGCGAAGTCCACCGGCGCCGATCTCGGCGAGGATCGCTGGAACGCGACGCGGAGTGGGCGCCCGGGCAAGCCTGGATGATTGGGAGACACGGGTGGGACCTGCCACCGGTCCTGACTACTCCAGACCGCGGTCCTCGAGATCGCCTTCCTCCAGCCCGAGGTAGTGGCCAAGTTCGTGGAGGAAAGTCACTTCCACCTCCTGCGCGTAGAGTTCCCAGTCTTCCTCGGCGAACGCCCAAAGATTCTCGAGGAACAACAGGATCTGCGCCGGAACCGCCGTGCCATGTTCGACCTCCGCCCGCGGGTCCCCCACGAACAACCCGAGCAGATCGGGATCCAGTCCGTCGTCGACGAGCCGTCGGTCGGGTCGCTTCTGGTAAACCACGGGCACCTGACGCGCCGCGGCCTGTAGTTCGGCCGGCAGCGCCTCCAAGGTGGCCTCGACCTCGGCTCGCGCCGCGGCCAGCAACTGGCCCCACTCAGTCCTCACGCGGCCGTTCCCGCCCCGCGCGCGCCCCGGGCCGGACGTCCACGGCGGGTCGCCAGGAAGCCGCGCAGCGTCTCCGGCTGCGATTCGAAGAATGCCACCAGGTCGGCGAGCAGCTTGACCGTGTCGCCGCTCAGATGGTGTTCGATGCCTTCAATGTCGCGGCGCTGGGTTTCGGCGTCGATGCCCAGCAGCGAGAAAAACTGCGCCAGCGTCGCGTGGCGCTCCTGGATCTGGCAGGCCACCTCGCGTCCCTTGGGCGTCAGCACCAGGCCGCGATAGCGCTCGTAGTTCAGGTACCCCTGCTCGCCGAGACGCTGCACCATCGACGTGACCGACGCCTCGCGCACCTTCAACGACTCGGCGATGTCCACGACGCGGGCGTAGCCCTTCTCCTCGATGAGCTCATGAATGCGCTCAAGGTAGTCTTCGGCACTCTGCGTGGGACGTCCCGGCATGAATTCGGCCTCTGGTGCGCGCAACCCAACACCACGGGCGGGTGGGGTGCAAGCCACGCGCCGCGAGAAACTCACGGACGCGGGTGTACCCCCGGGGCCGGCGTGCCGAGTTCCACCGCGTCGGAAGGT
>CAZYJB010000622.1:0-3522 GCA_964647675.1 uncultured Verrucomicrobiota bacterium
CCCCGGGTTTGACCCCGCCCTGCCTGGTTCCTACTGTGCGGCGTCATGAGGGCGGACAATTCCCCCAGCCCCGCGCCCAAGGTCTGGGCGCGGCGGGTGGACGCCCTGCTCGAGTTGTCGGTGCATCCGCTGCGGCTGGCCTTCCGCACCCTGCGCCGGCAGGGGGCCTTCGGCCTGATCGTGCTCGCCACGCTGTTGACCAAGTTCATGCATGCGCGCGCCGTGGTGCATCCGCTCATCTGGGGGCAGATCCGCGTCGGTGGACTGCGGCTGCTGCCGGTGATCGGGCTGTTGTCGATGGTGACGGGCTTCGTCGTGGTGGGTCAGTCCGTGTCCCTGCTGCGGCAGTTCGGCGCCCAGAACGTCCTGGGCACGGTGCTGGTCTCGGTGTTGTTCCGGGAACTGGCGCCGCTGGCCGCCGCGTTGCTCGTCCTGCTGCGGGTGGGGACCTCCACGGTCGTGGAACTCGCCACCATGCGCGCCACAGGCGAGGTCGAGGCGCTCGAGGCGCTGAGTGTCGATCCGATCCATTACCTGGTCCTGCCGCGCGTGCTCGGGCTGGCGGTATCCGTGTTCTGCCTGACGGTCTATTTCCTGATCGGCTCGATCCTCAGCGGCTATCTGTTCTGCCTGGTGCAGGACCTGCCGCTGGCGCTCGGCGAATACCTCAACCAACTGGCGCGGGCGCTGACGTGGCTCGACTTCCTGCTGCTCATGCTGAAGAGCACGCTGTTCGGAGCCACGGTGGCGGTCGTGACGTGTTACCAGGGGCTGTCCCGACCCTTGCGTCTCGAACAGGTGCCCGAAGCCACCACGCGCGCGGTCACGCAATGCGTGATGTTCGGCCTCGTGCTGGACCTCTCCTTCCTCGGGCTGTACTTCCTCGGCTGATCCTTCCGTGAGCCACGCTTCCTCTCCTGCGACTGCGGAAATGGTGGTCGAGCTCGACGCCGTGGACGTGCCCGCGCCTTGGGATCCGGACCAAGTGCTCCTTCCCAAGGTCCACTGGCAGGTTCGATCCGGCGACTGCTGGCTGGTCGCCGGCGGACCTGGCTCGGGCAAGTCGAGCCTCCTCGCCGTGGCTGCCGGGCTGATGCGGCCATTGCGCGGTCACCATCGCGTGTTTGGACACGAACTCCCATCGCTCACGGAATCGGAACAGACCCGGGAGCGCCTGCGCTTAGGCGTCGTCTTCGGCGGTGGCGGACGGCTCTTTTCGCATTGGACCCTCGCCGAGAATCTGGTGATGCCGATGCTCTACCACGCGACGATGGAATCGGCGCGTGATGAGGAGCGCGTCCATCGATTGCTGGAGGAGTTCAGTCTGACGCCCTGGTCCCACCGGCTGCCGCGTGAACTGCCACGTCGTGTGGCCCAGCGCGCCGCGCTCGCGCGAGCGCGGGTGCTGCGGCCTGAGGTCCTGCTGCTTGACGATCCGGTGCTCGGATTGCCCGCCTTCGAGGTCGACGAATGGGTGGATTTTGTCGCGGAAGGCGCCCGCCGCTGGGAGGTGCACACGTGGGTGGTGGCGGTTTCCGACCCCGCCCCCTGGCGTCGCGCGGCCACCCGCTTTGCGCACGTGGAGCCCAGATCGTGGCGCGTCGTGGAAAGTTCGGAGGCCCTCGCCGGGCTATTGCGTCCGGCAACCGGACCGTGAAGCTTTCGCCATGGCGTTGCAGGACCTGACCCCCCAATTGCGCACGCGCATGAGCCGCGTCGAACGGGTCGTGGGGATGTTCGTGTTCCTCGCCGCCCTGCTGATGCTGGTGGCCTTCGGTTACTATTTGTATCACACCGGCACCAACCGCGGCTGGTTTAAGAACAAGGTGCCGTACTACTGCTACGCCGCGGAAGCCACGGGAATCAAGGTGGGCGATCCGGTTCGGATGCTGGGCCGCGATGTCGGCCGCATCATCGAAGTCGAGAGCTGCCCGGACGACCAATGGTTCGTCGACAACAACTACAATGTCTTCATCCGCTTCGAGGTCTGGGAGCCCTATTTCGGCTATCTCTACACCGACTCAAAGGTGCGGCTTGTCTCGGCGGATTTCTTCGGAACCCGGACGCTCGAGGTGACCCGCGGCACCGAGATCGCCTACGTGACCGTCATAGCCCCGGTGGGCCGGTTCCAGGACGCCACGGTCATCAACGACAAGTTTCCCAAGAACGGCGACGACACCAACCGCGTCCTGCTGCGCGATGTGAAGCGGCGCAAAAAGGGGGTCTGGCTGGAGTGCGAGGAGGCCCCCTCCATGGCCAACCGCGTGGAGACGCTCGTCAGCGAGGTCACCCGCCGGCTGCCCACGGTTCTGACCCAGGTGAGCGGCACCCTGGAATCAGCCACCCAGACGTCGTCGAACGCCAACCTCGCCATTGAGGCGCTGCATCCGTCGCTCACCCAGCTCGCCGCCCTTGCCAAGCGGCTCAATGAGGAGCAGGGCGCGGTGGGCCGGTTGCTTCTCACTACCAATCTCGAGCAGCAGGTGACGACCGCCCTCGGCAGCATGGACGCCACGCTCACCAACACCACCGCGCTCATCCGCGCGAGCGAACAGCAGTTGCAGGACCTGACCCGGCGCATCGCGCTGACTCTCGACAACGTCGCGCTGGTCACCAGCAACCTGAGCTCCCAGGTCAACGCCAACAGCCTCGTGCTCGGCGAAGTGTCGTCCCTCGTGGTCAATGCCGATGACATGGTGGCGGGGCTCAAGCGGCATTGGCTCCTGCGCAGCGCCTTCACCGGCGCCACCAACCCGGTCGTTCAACCCCGCGTCGAGCCCAGGCTCGATCTGCCTCCACGTTGAGCATGCCTTCCGGTCCTGCCATGACAGACCGCCGCCACCGCCGCGTACGAGGTGCGTCCCCGTTGCGCGTGGGCCTCGTCGGCCTCGGCGCCCTCCTGCTGCTGGCCGCGGGCTGCCTCTCGAAACCTCCCACCGCGGTGCCCGAGGCCGTTCAGGAGGCGGAACGTCTCTCCATGCAGGCGCTGCGTCTGCAGGCCGCCGGCCAGTGGCAGGCCGGTGCCCAGTGGTGGTCCCGTGCCGCCCAGCAATTCCAGGTCCTCAACCAAACCACCAACCTGACCCTCGCCTGGCACAATCAGGCCCTTTGCCTCGCCGAATTGGGGAAAACCGGCGAAGCGCGGGACCTGCTTTCCCGCGCCCTCCGGTTGAACCAGCACCTCGGCCGCACCGAAGACGCGTGGCGTCAGGAGGTCGCCCTGCTGCAATGGTCCGAGCCCGGCGATACCGGGCCCAGGCTGCGTGCTCTCCTCACGCGCGCCGACGCCGGTTCCCGACCGCAGGATGCCTACCTGGCGGCGGTCCTGGACTTCGAGATCGCGCGGGCGCGCTGGCGCCTCGGGGATGCGCTGGCGGCGGCGGCCGGGCTCCCCGAGTTGGAGGAACGTTTCCGCGTGCTGGGGGATCCGGCGGCCGCGGCGACCACGTCGGTTCTGCAAGCGCGGCTGTGGGAGGCTTTGGGGCGAAAAGCGGAAGCGATTGCGGCCTGGAGAAAATCCCT
>CAZYJB010000623.1:0-3520 GCA_964647675.1 uncultured Verrucomicrobiota bacterium
GGATCGAGGCCGAACTCTCCAACGATCAACGCGTGCGTTTCGACGAACTGATGAAGCGCATGCGCCCGCGGGTGAAGTCTCCGGAGCCCAAGGCCGAGTCTCCGGCCCCGACCCCGCCGCGGGCGCCTGCCACCTCGGCCAAACCGGGGCAGTAGGCGCGGTCCGGAGCGGAACGGCGCGTTTCCCGCTCCCGCGCAGCCTTCGCCCACCCGGACCTCCGCGGCTAGGCCACCGCACCCAGGCACCGGCCGCAAAGTGTGGGATGGGCCGCGTGCGAGCCCACGTCGTTCTCCCAGTGCCAGCACCGCTCGCACTTGGTGCCCTCCGCGGCCTCGATCTCCGCGGCGAACTCCTCACCGGTGGCGACGCGAAGCTGCGACACATTGAGCAGTTCACGCAGCGGGTCCTCCCAGCCCGGCTCGAACCCGGCCACCTCCGCGGCCGGCACGCGCAATCCCACGCGCGCCTCGAGCGCCTTGCCGATCCGCTTGGCCTGGCGCGCCTTCTCCAGTTCGGGCAGCACGCGTTCGCGCGCGGCGAACAGCCATTCCCAGGTGCGCACCTCGGCCTCGCGGCGCACCAAGGCACGCGGCGTCCAGTCGCTCAAGTGCACGCTTGCCGCCGTGCGGCCGGGGATGAACTCCCAGGCCTCGTCCGCGGTGAAGACGAGAATGGGCGAGAGCACCTGGCACAGTCCGGTGACCAGCCGGTGCAGCGCCGTCTGCGTCGCGCGACGCCGGGGTGAGCCCGCCGGATCGGTGTACAAGCGGTCCTTCACCGCATCGTGGTACATCGAGCTCAACTGCACCGCGGCGAACTGCGCCGCGCGCTGGTAAACAACATGGTATTCACACGCGTCGTACGCGCGCGCGCACTCCGCTTCCAACGCCGCGAACTCGCCCAGAATCCAGCGGTCGAGCCCGGTCAGCCGATCGTCCGCCACGGCGTCCCGCGACGGATCGAAGTCGAAGAGGTTCGAGAGCTGGTAGCGCAGGGCATTGCGGATGACGCGGTAGGTTTCGCCCACCTTCTGCAGGCGCTCCTCCGACACCACGATGTCGCTGCGGAAATCCTGGGACGCCACCCACAGCCGCAGCACGTCGGCGCCGTACTCCTTCACGTAACGCTCGGCAGTCTGGGGCTTCTGATACCCCCCCTGTCCCTGCTTGCTCTTCGAGATCTTCTCGCGGTCCGCGTCCACCATGAACCCGTGCGTCAGCACGGCGCGGTAGGGAGCCGCACGCTGACCGGCCAGCGACAACAACAGCGAGCTCTGGAACCACCCGCGGTGCTGGTCGCTGCCCTCGAGATACATGTCGCACTGGAACGGGTGTGCTGCGCCGCGCAGTTCGGGACGCCGCGCGATGACCGCGGCCGAGGACGACCCGGAGTCGATCCACACATCCAGTGTGTCGGCGGACCGCGTCGAAGGCGTCGGTCCGGTCCAGTCCTCCGGCTTCACCCAGTCCCACAGCTCCGCCGCGTCGCGCTCGAACCAGATGTTCGAACCGTGCTTCTCGAAAAGGTCGGCGGTCCGCCGCACCACGCGGGCGTCGAGGATCGCCTCGCCCGCCGACGTGTAGAACGCGGGGATCGGCACGCCCCACGACCGCTGCCGCGAGATGCACCAGTCCGGACGCGACTGCACCGCGCCTTTGATGCGATTGACGCCCCAGTCGGGGATCCACGCCACCCGATCGATTTCCGCCAGGGCCTCCGCACGGAACGTCGTGCCGGGCGCCGTGGCGTGATCGATGCGGATGAACCACTGGTCCATCGCGCGGAAGATGACCGGGGTCTTGCTGCGCCAGCAGTGCGGGTAGCTGTGGTGATAGTTCTCCTGGTGCAGCAGCAGGTTCCGCACGCGCAACTCATGGAGCACCGCCTCGTTGGCGTCGCTCTTGCCGTGCTTCGCAAGGATCGACTTGCCCACCATGGAGGCCGGCATCTGCTGATCGGCGGGAAAATCGGAGGTCAACGCCAGGCAGCCGTCGTCGTCCACCGGCGAATAAACCGGCAGACCATGCGCGAGGCCGAGATGGTAGTCCTCCATGCCATGGCCTGGCGCGCAGTGAACGAATCCGGTGCCGGTGTCGTTGGTGACGAACGAGTCGCCGGGCAGGAGCCGCCCGGTGCGCGCGCAGAACGGATGCTGGTACTGCAGCGACGCCAGTGCGGCGCCGTCGAGCGAGCGCAGGATCTGGTAGCCTTCCCAGCCCGCCTTCTTCGCGACCTGATCGAGGAGCAGGGTCGACACGATGTAGGTCTCCTGCCCGACCAGCACCAGGGAGTAGAAGAAGGAGGTGTGGTAGGCCACCGCCAGGTTCGCCGGAAGTGTCCACGGCGTGGTGGTCCAGATCAGGATGAATGTGCCCGGCTGATCCACCACCGGGAATTTCACAAACACACTCTGGCTGACGTGATCCTGGTACTCGACCTCGGCCTCAGCCAGCGCCGTGCGGCACGGAATGCTCCAGTAAACCGGCTTGCGTCCGCGATAGACGAAGCCGCGTTCCACGATCTCGGCGAACAGCCTCAACTCGGCGGCCTCGTACTCGCGATCGAGCGTGAGGTACGGGCGTTCCCAGTCGCCCAGCACGCCGAGGCGGCGAAACTGGGTGCGCTGCAGATCGATGTAACGGCGCGCGTACGCGTCGCACGCCTTGCGGATGGCCGCCGGGTCCGCGGAATCGTCGCCGGCCTTGCGCATCTCCTGGCTGACCTTGAATTCGATCGGCAGACCATGGCAGTCCCAGCCCGGCACGTAGGGCGCACGGAAGCCGCGCAGGCTCTTGGACTTGATGACGATGTCCTTGAGGATCTTGTTGAGGGCGGTGCCGACGTGCACGTCGCCGTTGGCGAACGGCGGTCCGTCGTGCAGCACGAACACGTCCTTCGCGCCGGCGCGGCGCGACTGGATCGCCTCGTACAGGCGGGATTGCTCCCACCGCGCCAGCCGTTCCGGCTCGCGCGTCACGAGGTCGGCCTTCATCGGAAAGCCGGTCTGCGGAAGGTTCAGCGTGCTCTTGTAGTCCATGGAACCCCTCGGGACGGAACCGGGGTGCGGCTGGTGTGCCACACCCCGGAATGAATCGGTCGACAGCGGTCGGCGGGACGGAGGCGGCCGCGCCTCTCGTTCCACCTCACTCACCCACTCAATACGCGGCCTGCACGCCGCCGATCTTGCGCTTCTTCATCCAGGGCATCATGGCGCGCAGCTTCTCGCCGGTCTTCTCGATGGGGTGTTTCTCGCCGGCCTTGAGCAGCGCGTTGTAGCGCTTGTAACCGCCCTGGTACTCCTTGACCCAGTCGCGCGCGAACTTGCCGCTCTGGATGTCCTTGAGCGCCGCCTTCATGCGCTTCTTCACCGAGGCATCGATGATCTTGGGGCCGACCGACACGTCGCCCCACTTGGCGGTCTCGGAGATCGAGAAGCGCATGCCGCTCACGCCCGACTCGTTCATCAGGTCGACGATCAGCTTCAGCTCGTGCAGGCACTCGAAGTAGGCCATCTCGGGCG
>CAZYJB010000624.1:0-3517 GCA_964647675.1 uncultured Verrucomicrobiota bacterium
AGTCCTCGCGGATCGTGGTCTAGTGCCGAGACTACCGGCCCCGGCGGGGCTCCGCGTTCCACTTGGCGCGGCCGACCTCGGAGGAGGCAAGGATGACATCGAACAACGACGGGTCGATGCCCTGGTCCTTCAGCAGGATCTCCAGTTCGGCGCGCGTGAAGTAGGTGTCGGAGACGATGGCGGTGCGGTGGCCGCGGGCCTTCACCTCGTGGGCCAGGTCGACCGTCGCCGGGTTGGCGAAACAGAAGGTGCGTTCCACGTCGAACTCGAGGGCACGCGCCGACTGCGGGTCGCGCACCACGTTGCCGAGCTGGGCGTAGATATCCGAGAGGGTGACCTCGCTGGTCTGGCGTCGTTGCGAGGCGAGATCACGCGCTTTGTCGTCGGCCGCCATGCGCGCGGCCTTGAATTCGGCGGGCGACAGCGGCGCCAGCAAGTCGCCCCGCGCGGCGAGGCGCCGGCCCACTTCGATGAAGAGGTCCGCAGGATCCGCGCAGAGGCGGCAGATGAGCGTGTCGAAGAAGTCGAAGGAGACAACGCGCGGGGCGCCGGAGTCCCGGTTCAGGAGCGCCGCGACGGGCGCCAGGCTTTCGTCCTGCGTCCAGAGGGACGCCGGGTAGTCGCTAGTTTGCATAAGAGCGTCCTTCAACACCGAGGATCTCGCCGTGACCATTCTGCGCGGTGCGCGGAGTGGGTGTCGGCCGGGGGGTGGTCGCGTCGGCAGCCGGCAGGGCGGCCGGCGCGGGGGGGGGCGCGGGGGTGGCGAGGAGCTTCGGTGCCCATTCGGGATGGCGCTCCAATGCCTCTTCCAGCACCAGGTCCGCGAGCACCTCGTGCCCGGCCTTCTTCGCGCATTCGAGGCGCAGGCTCCAGGTCTCGAGGTCGTCGGGACGGCGCTTGGACAGTTTCATGTAGAGTTCGCCTGCGGCCTGCCATTGTTCCTGGCCGCGCAGGATCTCGCCGAGAAGCTCGTGGGCCTTCTCGGATTCCGGCAGCAGCTCGAGCGCATGGCGCGCGGCGATGGAGGCGGAGTGGAGTTGGCGGTCCTTGAGAAGCTCCGCGGCCTGGCGCAGGTAGGCATTTCCATTCTCCGGCGAGCGCACCGCGCGTGGTGCGCGGGCGGAGGAACCGGACCGGTTCCTCGCAGCGTTGGCCGCACGCGGGGCCACCTTGCGGGTGCCGATCAATGCGTACTGGAGGCCGATGTAGCCGTAAGCGGGAGCGGTGAAGACGTGCACGGATATGTCCGTGAAGCCTGCCGCGCGGATGGCGTCGAGCAGGTCCCAGCCGAAGTCGTTGAAACAGAGCGCGCCCTCGGGATTGATGGGGTCGCCGTGGTAGACGGGCGGCAGGTGGTGGACCAGGGAGCCGTCCGGACCGAACGACGCGCGGATGACGGTCTCGGTCTTGGTGAAATGGAAGGGCGCGGTGAGCAGCAGCTTGCCGCCCGGTTTCAGACAGCGCGCGAGTTCCGCGAGGCCGGTGCGGTAGTCGGGCACATGCTCGAAGACGTCGATGCTGAAGATCGCGTCGAACGCGGCGTCGGCGAAGGTGAGTTGCGTGACATCCTCGTTGCGGATCCCCTGCGGGTCGGTGGAGCCGAGCGGGACGCGGTCGCCGAGGAACTCGCTGCCGATGGCGCGCGGGAAGGCGCGGCGGATGTGGCGGAAGAGCTGGCTCTGCTGTTCGGTGCAGTAGAGCTCCGCGTCGCGGTCGAGACCGAGCGCGTCGACGAGGAGGTGGTAGCAGGAGCGCTGGCGGCAGTTCAGGCCGCATTGGCAGATCTGACGCTCGCGCCAGGCGGGCTGCAGTTTCCCCTGCGCGTCGGGTCGCGAGAAGAGAAAGTCGGTCGTGAACCGGCTTTCCCCGCCGCAGACGACGCAGTAGCCGGGGAGATGGAAGGGCTCGGAGCGCGCGGGCAGGTGAACTTGCTGGCTGGCGACGGCGCCGGAATAGCGTTCGGCCCAGATCTCGTCGAACGCCGCCTTGGTGCGCACCTGGTAGATCTCCAGCGGGTAGACGCCGGGCAACAACGATGTGGAGGCGGGAGTCTGGCCGTTGTCGGAAACTTCGGCGGGTGCGGTGGTGTCCGCCTGCGGACGCGCCGCGGAGTCCTTCGATTCCCAAAGCGCGAACCAATCCCTGAGTACCCCGAGTTGATCGGCGGGCGTGAGGCGGGATTCGATGGGGATGCTCTGCTTGGCGAGGAAGACCGCGAGATCACGCAGCGACGCGCCGGCGGGCGACGCCTCGGAGAGGCCGATCGAATGATCGCGGATCAGGCGCGTGATGAATCCGTGGGCACGGCGCATGCGCTCGTCGAAGCGGTCGCGCAGCAGCGCAAGGCGCACGGCGGGGAGAAGTTCGGCGGGCGAGAAGGCCTCATAGGCTATGCCCTTGGCGGCGAGCGGACTTCGCGCGGCGAGGACGATCGGCTTGTCGGCCAGCAGCGCGTCGAACTGGGTGGTGCTCGTCATCGCCACCACCGCCTCGGCGGCCTCGATCAGCGCCGCGGTCGACACCTCGCGCACGATGCGGACCCGGCCGTTGTCCCAGCGCGAGTAATCCGATTTATCCTGGGGGTGCGGTTTGACGAGGAGTCGGCAGTCCGGTTCCTGGGCCACGACACGCGAGAGTTCGCGGATCAGGTCGGAGCAGGACGCGATGCCCGGGGCATGGATGCGGGCGCCCGGGTAATCGCTCGGCATCAGGCCGCTGGACGGATCGTGCTGGAGGAGGGCGACCAGCAGGCGGCGTCCGTCCGGATTGTACTGCTTGTGCAGCGCGGTGATGTCGGCGGCGGGGACGGGCACCGGGCGGAAGCTGGCGCGGGTGGCGGCGAGAACCTTGGGGGCCGGCGCGGTGGCGGTGGCGTGGCGGAGGGTGAAGCTCCAATTGAGCTCGGAGTGCCCCCCGTGCCCGGTCATCTCGAGCATGAGCGTGTCGGGGAAGAACCCGCGTTCGATCACCCAGCAGGGCCGGCCCTGCTGGAGGGCGAGCTGCTGGAGGATGACGCTCTGCGGCAGGGACGATCCCCAGGCCAGCACCAGCGCGGGCTGCAGTTCGTTGAGCAGCGTGCGGAGGACGTGCTGGGCGGTGGCCACGCCCTTGAGGAAGGGGGCCAGGTCGAGGTTCTCCTGACCCGACCAATGCCGGTCGCGGACGGCGAGGGCTTGGGCGAGGGGTTCCTCGAGCGTGATCGGCGCTTCGGGGACGTGATAGGCCGCGGCGTAGCCGTGGAGCCAGAGAGGGACCTGAACGACCGGCAGATCGGCGAGTGCCGGTGCCTGGGCGCTGATCAGGACGAGGTCGTGGCCGTGGCGCCGGAGTTCCTCACGGAATCGAAGCCACCAGCGGCAGGTCGGTTCGTCGAGGGGTAGGAAGCAAGAGGCAAGACAAAGGCGGGCGCTCATGGCAGGGGAGAAAGGCAGGGGTCTCGAAAGGGGCGGGCGAAAAAAGGGAAGGACGCGCGGCGCGTCGATGGGACGGGCGTCGCGTGCCGTAGCACGGGGGCTGG
>CAZYJB010000625.1:0-3515 GCA_964647675.1 uncultured Verrucomicrobiota bacterium
ACTGGCCGACCCAGCCGCAGGCGGTCGTGACCAGGAATCCCATCACCACGACCCAGAGATTGAGCGCGGCATCCTGGGACCACGGCGCAATGAACACGCGGTGCAGATCGAAGGCGGGCAGCAGGGTGTTCATGGGCGCGGGGCGGGATCGGAGCCGCGCGACTCGGCGGTCGGCGCTGTGGGTTCCGGGGCGATGGGCGCAATACCGCGGGTGACGGGGATGCGGCGTCCGTGCGGATCGGTATCAGCGTAGCCGAGCCGGGAGGCGAGTTTGCGGACGACCTCCTCGCCGAGGACGTGCTCGATACGCTCCGCGTTGTCGTGGACGTGGTCAGCCGAGATTTCGACGGCGTGGGTCAGGTAGAGTTCCCAGAGCCGATGGTTACGCACGAGCTCAGCCGCGCGTCGGTGCCCCGTTTCGGTGAGGAGGAAGGACTGGCCGTCGGCGTGCCGCTGCGCGAAGCGATGTCGCACCAGAGCATCCGCCTCGCGGGTGGCGTCCTCGAGCGTCTGCCGGCGCCGTTGTGCCAGCTCCGCGAGGCTGACGTCTTCGCCTCGGAAGCCGCGGGCCTCCAGCACGTGATAAACCGTCTTGAGCGTGTTTTCGCGCGCGATGCGGCGCTGGCGGGAGCGTGCCAGCCAGGCGCGTGCGATCAGTCCGTGCCGCGGCGCAAAGAGAAAGGTGGCGCCGAACACCGCGGTGGCGGCGAGGACGATGAGCGGCCCGGTCGGGAGATTGTCGCCCAGGAAGGAAAGAAAACAGCCGGCGATCCCGGTGACGAGCCCGATGGCCGCGGCGAGGAACAGCATCCGGTGCAGCCGATCGGTGATGAGGTAGGCGGTGGCGGCCGGCGTGATCAGCATCGCCGAGACCAGCACGACCCCCACCGCCTGCAGGGCACTGACGATGGCGAAAGCCAGCAGGAGCATGAGCCCCTCGTGGATCAGCCGCACCGGGAGCCCGATGGATTGCGCGAACGCCGCGTCGAAGCTCGAGATCAGCAGTTCCTTGTAGGCCACGGTCGTGACCACCACCGCCAGCAGCGTCACCACCGCCATGAGCTGGAGGTCGCCGGGCCCGATGGCGGCGGCCTGGCCGAAGAGGAACTTGTCGATGCCGCTTTTGTTCCCCGTTGGCAGGCGCTGGATCATGGTCACCAGGCAGATGCCCACAGCATAGAATCCCGCGAGAACCAGGCCGAGGGCGGCGTCCTCTTTGAGTCGGGTGGTGCGGCGGATCCAGCCGACCGTCAGGGTCCCGAGCAGGCCGGCGCCCACGGCGCCCACAAAGATGGCCAGCGGGTTCTTGGTCTGGCTCCACAGAAAGCCGATGGCCACGCCGGGAAGCACGGCGTGCGAGACGGCATCGCCGACGAGGGCCAGTTTGCGCACCACGAGGAAGGTGCCCAGGAGTCCGCAGGAGATACCGAGCAGCGCGACTCCAGCCACGGCGTATCGCACCGCGGGATCGCGCAGCGAAAGGAAGCGGAGCATGCGATCGACCAATCGCGGCGCCACATCATTCACCGCGGCGCCGCCGGCGGCCACGGCCGCGGTGGCTGTGACGGCGAGCAGACACGCGGCGAGAACAAGGATCCACGGCGGCAGGGCGCCCGCGCCGGCCGGGCCGGAGCGACGGAGCGGCGGCTTGTTCGTGGAATGACGGGTCGGCACGAGAGAAGGAGGGCGACGTCAGCCCTTTTGCCGGATCGCCTCGGCCACTTCACTGAGGATGGTCAGGCGGCCGCCGTACGTCTTTTGGAGGAGCTCGGCGGTGAAGACCTCGTCGGTGGGTCCAAACGCCACCAGGCGCATGTTGATGAGCAGCAGGAGATCGAAGTAGTTGCGCGCGGTCGGCAGATCGTGATGGACCACCACGATGGTCTTGCCGCGGTCGCGGAGCTCGTGGAGCAGCGTGATGATGGCGGCCTCGGTCGCGGCATCCACGCCGGAGAAGGGCTCGTCCATGAAATAGAGATCGCTGTCCTGCGCCAGAGCGCGCGCGAGGAACACGCGCTGCTGCTGGCCGCCGCTGAGATTGGCGATCTGCCGGTTGGCGTAGGGCAGCATGCCAACCTTGTCGAGGCTCGCGCGCGCGGCCTCGCGATCGTCGCGGCGCGGACGCCGGAAGAGACCGAGGCGCCCATAGCGGCCCATCAGCACGACATCCATGACGTTGACGGGAAAATCCCAGTCGACGGACTCGCGCTGCGGCACGTAGCCGACGCGGCGATGGCCGCGTTCCATGGGCTCACCGAAGAGCTTCACCCAGCCGCCGCTGATGGGCACGAGGCCCATGCACGCCTTGATCAGCGTGGATTTTCCGGCGCCGTTGGGGCCGACCAACCCGACCAACTTTCCCGTCGGCACCGTCACGTCGATGCCCCACAACACCGGACGCCGATCGTAGGCGACGGTGAGGTCATGGATCTCGAGCGGGGGAGGAGACGGGTTCATGGAAGAGTCGAAGCGATGCCTCGGGCGTACGATTCACGATGTCGCGGGCGGGCGTTCAAAACGAGACTTTCGTGCGCAAGCCGGCGACGTGCGCATCGTCGGGTTCGCCCCGGCCACCCGGGAAAGTAATCCACTGGTACCCCGGTTGAATGCGGCACCAGGACGTGAGACGGATGCTCCAGGTGACTTCGATCCCCGCCTCGGCCGCGCGGAACCGGTAGTCGCCGTCAGATTCGGTGTCGCGATGACGATCGGTGAAAGTCGCCCAAAAGAACCCGCAGGCGAGCGCGTCATCGAAGTGTGCTGGGAGGAATCCGCGGCCCACGATTCCCACGTCGCCGGCCCAGCGAGCGACCGCGCCGGGCCCGGGGGTGACGCCAGCACGGAAGAAGGTGGCGACCTGGGTTGGTCGTGCGGCGGCGGTGGAAGCGAAATCGACCAGCGCGTGCTCGGCGACGGCGTAGCATCCGCCAGTGCTCGGGTGGCGAGCGGTCACGGGGGGCGATCCGTGGCGCGCGCCGGAATGGAACCAGCCGCCGAACGCGGCCACGGTACGTGGCGCGCCGGAGTCGGACTCGTTCCATGATCGGCGCACCTCGACCACCGCGAAAATGCCGTCCTCGTGGCGCAGTCGCAGGCTCTCGGCACGGTCGAAGTCGGGATCGCCGTCGAAGGTGTCGCCATCGTAGACGCCGGCCTGGAGGGTCCAGCCGGAGGCCGGCTCGATCCGCAAGCGGACCCCGAGCGCGGCGCGGAAGAAGGCGGGACCGGTGTGGCGGGTGTTGATCGAGACAAATGCCGGCCAGCCGAACGAGGAATGGACAAACTCGCCGCCGGCCTCGGTCTGAGCGAACTCGGTGTCGGCCAGGAGAACTCCGGCGCGCAGGCTCGCGCCGGTGTCGCCCAGGTCCTGTTCGAACCAGAGTTCGTCGAGCGCGGGATCGTCGCGGAAGGCGTCAATATTGCTCGCCGTGAGCACGTCGCCGATGAAGCGGCCGGACGGACTGTCACCGTGGGGGAACAACGCCGAGACCCGCATCCGCGTTCCCGACAGGCGC
>CAZYJB010000626.1:0-3513 GCA_964647675.1 uncultured Verrucomicrobiota bacterium
GGTCCGCACGGTTCCCCGTCCCGCAGGGGACGCATTCACGACCGAGCAGTCGAGGTCGCCGTACAGGGTCAACGCGAGTGTCCGTGGAATCGGTGTCGCGGTCATCACAAGCAGGTGCGGATACCGCCCCTTGCGCACGAGCGTTTCACGCTGGCCGACCCCGAACTTGTGCTGCTCGTCGATCACCACCAGTCCCAGGCGCTCGGGCAGGAATCCCGAGGCGATCAGCGCGTGCGTGCCCACGGTCAATCCAGGCTGGTTGAGCCTTCCCATTCCGCCTTCCATGCCCGCGCTGGTCCGCAGGCTCACCGGGATTCCCAGCGGCGTATACCAGTCGCGAAACCTCGCGAAGTGCTGGCGTGCAAGAATCTCGGTGGGCGCCATCAACGCCACCGCGTACCCGCTCTCGAGGCTCATGAGCGCCGCGCAGGCGGCCACCACGGTCTTCCCGCACCCCACATCTCCCTGCACCAGTCGGCGCATCGGATGCCCGCTGCCCAAGTCGCGCCGGATGTCGCGCAGGACCGAGGTCTGCGCGTCGGTCAGCTTGAAACCGAGGGAGGCCAGGAACGGCCGGATCCAGCGGTTGTCCCCGGCGCAAGGCAGTCCGGTCACCTTCGACAACAACGCACGCCGCCGGGTCTGGATGCCCCACTGCAACTCGACGAACTCGTCAAAGGCCAGCCGTCTCCGGGCCACTTCGACATCGGTCATGTCCTCCGGAAAATGGATCCATCGCACCGCCTGCGCCCGCGCCGGCATCGCGACGCGTGGCACCTCCGGCCGCGGCTCCGCGGTCAGGTCCGCATGCCGCGCCACGAAGGTCCACATCCGCCCGCGCAGCCAGCGTTGCGGCAGCCCCTCGGTGAGCGGATACACGGGCACGATGCGGTCCATGTGAATCGACCGCTCCTCGTCCACGGTCACCACCTCCGTCTCCGGATGGTCCATGGCGCGCGGCTTCAGTTCGACGATGCGGCCATAAACCATCAGCTCCTCCCCGACGGCGAAGCGTCCCTCGAGATAGGGCATGTTCCACCAGCGGCAGTGGAGCCGCGCCGTGCCGTCGTCGAGCACGACTTCGAACACCGACTTGTGCCCGCCGCGAAACCGCTTCACGCCCGCGGCCACCACCTTGCCACGCGCGGCGACCGCGCCTTTCTCGCGGATCTCCACCAATCGCGGACCCTGGCGACGGTCCTCGTGCCGCCGCGGTCGCAGTAACAGCAGATCGCCCAGCGTACGCACCCCGAGCCGCTCCAACAGCGCGGCACGCTCGGTCCCGATCCCGGGCCAGCGCGTCACGGGGTCCTGAAGTCCCGGCTGAGGCACCACGCTGATGGTCACGCGCAACGCTGTCGGGCGGGCGGCCCCGCTTCCAAGAGCAAACCGGGCCTCGGATTCGTCCAACTCCCTGCCGATTGCACCCTAGCGACGCTGTCGGCCTGACCCTAGGGTGTTGGACGTGAGCCCGCCCCGCACTGCCCTTGCCGGAGCCTTCGCCGCGCCGGCGATACCGCCGCGTCTCCCATGAAACTGGGGCTGGGCACGTTCACGTACCCCTGGGCGATCGGTGTGCCCGGGCATCCTCCGCCCCGGCCGCTCGACGCCCTCGAACTCTGCCGCCGCGCCGTCGGGTTCGGCGTGAAGGTGGTCCAGTTCGCCGACAACCTGCCCCTGCACCGCGCCTCCACCACGCAGCAGGACGCCGTCATCGCGTTCGCGCGGGACCACCGGCTCGACCTCGAGGTGGGCACACGCGGCGTTCACGCAGGCAATCTTCCGTCCTGCCTCGAACTCTCGCTCCGCGTCGGCGCCCCGTTCGTCCGTCTGGTCATCGATTCGCCCGGCTACGAACCCGATCTCGCCGCGGCCGAGCGCGATCTCGCGCCCCATGTGGCGCGGTTCCGCGATGCCGGCCTCGTTCTGGCCCTCGAAAATCACGACCGCTTCGCGGCCGCGGATCTTGCGCAACTCGTGGAACGCCTCGGCCCCGACGCCACCGGAATCACTCTCGACACGGTCAATTCGCTGGGTGCGCTGGAGGGTCCGTCTGTCGTGGTCGAGGCGCTGGCCCGCTACACGGTCAACCTGCACCTCAAGGACTTCACCCTGCGCCGGGTCGCGTCCCAAATGGGGTTCGTGGTCGAAGGCTGTCCGGCTGGACACGGGCGTCTCGACATCCCCGCCCTCCTGAATCGCCTTGCCGCTGCGCGCGCGGGACGACCCTGCGTCAGTGCCGTGCTCGAACTTTGGACGCCTCTCCAGGCCACGCTCGACGCGACGATCGCGCTCGAACACGCCTGGGCCGGCGAAAGCCTCCGGTCCCTGCGCCCCCTTTTCCATGAATGAGCCAGTCACCACCCTCGCCATCCTCGGTGCCGGCGGAAAAATGGGCTGCCGCATCGTCGATCACCTCCGCGATCGAGCCGAGTACCACCTGCGCTGCGTCGAACCCGGGCCGGCCGGCCGCGCACTACTCGAGGCCCGCGGACTCGCCCCCATCGATCGCGACACCGCCCTCGAGGGTGCCGATGTGGTGATGCTCGCGCTGCCCGACCGGCTCCTCGGCGGCGTGGCGCGCGAAATCCTCCCCCTGCTGCGGCCCGAAACGATGGTGTTCATGCTGGACCCCGCCGCGGCCGCGGCCGGGGAGATCCCGCCCGTGCCGGGCCTGACCTACTTCGTCAGCCATCCCTGTCACCCCAGCGTTTTCGACCACTTCACGACCCGCGCCGAGATCGACGATTTCTTTGGTGGGACCTATGCTGCGCAGGCGATTGTCTGTGCGCTCATGCAGGGTCCCGAGGACGACTACCAGCGCGGCGAACGTCTGGCGCGCGCCATCTACGCGCCCGTCACGCGTGCCCACCGGGTCACGGTCGAGCAGATGGCGCTCCTGGAACCGACCATGGCCGAGGTCTGCGGGATCACGCTCATCCTGACCCTGCGCGAGGCGATGGAGGAGGCCATTCGACGCGGCGTGCCGCGCGCAGCCGCCGAGGACTTCATGTACGGCCACATCAAGGTGCCGCTCGGCATCGCCTTCAATCGAGTCGAGTTCCCCTTCTCCGAAGGCGCTCGGCTCATCGCCGAGTACGGCCGCCAGCGCCTTCTCCGCGACGACTGGAAGTCGGTGTTCGACCCCGAACGCGTGCGCGAACAGGTGGCCGCCATCGTGTCCGGCACCCTGCCGACGCGAAGCGCGGCGAGCACCAGTCATCCCTCCTGAAGTCCTTCCATGCGCCGCCGCGCACACGCCTCTCCGACATCGATGTCAGCCACGCGCGCCGTGGTGCCCCCTGGCCTGCGGGGGTTGCTTGCCGCCTGCGCGAAGCTGGCGTTCGAACCCCACGACATCGCCGACCAGGTCGACGCCCAGGGCCGCTACGAGGTGCCGCTCGCGGACGAATTCCCACTCCTCATCAAGCTCTTCCACTACACCTCCGCCCGCCACACGCGCGGCGAAACATGGCATGAACGTCTCGAACTCTTCCTCCCGCTCGACGGGCA
>CAZYJB010000627.1:0-3513 GCA_964647675.1 uncultured Verrucomicrobiota bacterium
CCCGGCCTCCATTGCGATGTTCGTCGAGCAGCACGAGGATGGACGGCGCCACCGCCGGGCCCATCCGCTGCAGGGCCTCGATGGCATTGCGTTCACGCGCCAGGTTTCGGCCGCGCATGCGCGACACTGCAGGAACGGCGTCGAACCACGGCATCACCTCGGACTGCCAGCGCGTCTTGGCACCACGCACGACGCGCACCAGCACCGGCGCGGCGTCTTCAATGCGCGATACCAATTCCTGCCGCGCCAGGCGCCGATGGTCGCCGGATCCTTCCCCCATGCGGTCGAGCAAGCTCAATACGGGGGCTTCGCGGCTGACCCGCTGCGTCGCCCACCCCACGGCGCCTGCCAGCAGAACCAGGGCAGCCAGGATCCCCACCGACCATCTCCAGGCGGCGCGCCAGCGTCGCCTCCCGTCGGTCGTCGGGCAGCCGGCCTTCGCCGTTTCTGAAGGGTGTCCCTGCATGGCGGAACTCGAACTGGCGATCGTGCCCGTCACTTGATGCCGGCCAGGCGTTCCCGCCAAATGCGGTGCAATTCCACGGTGGCGCGCACGTCGCGCAGGCAGTACTCGGCAATCTCGCGAAATCGTTCCTGGCTCACGAGTTCCGCCACATCCATGCCGGTGACACCGTGGGCCTTCGGCGACTCGATGCCGAAGGCCTTGCAGTAGAAATCGAGATTGAACCTCCGCGCGGCACCGTCGCGCCCGCTCACACCGTAGAAGGTGAACTGCTCGGCCAGGTCGCAGTGCGGCTCGGTCTGGTATCGGTACCCGAGCCAGTCCTTGCGCGTGATGGGGACATTCAACACGGCCGAACGCAGGTAAAGGAACGGCACGTCGAACCCCCGTCCGTTGAAGGTCACGATGTCATCGTAGCGCTTCGCGAGCTCCCAGAAGTCGTGAAGCAACTCCGATTCGTCGGCGAACGGCACGAACTTCACCTCCGCCTCGTCGTCGGTCTCGTAGTCCTCGGCCAGGTAGAGCACCTGACCCCGCCCGCTGTCGGCGTTCACCATCGCGATGCACATCACCTGCGCCGTCAGGGGATACAGGCTCAACTGCCGCGCGAGTTCCGCCCGCCGCGCCTCGCGCTCGGCGCCTTCCGGCACCTTCTGGGCATCGCGCAACAAGTACTCCTGCTGGGTTTCATCGAACGCCTCCAGCGGCATCGCGGTGGTCTCAATGTCGAATACGAGGGTGGCCATGGTGATGGGGAAATTCCGGACGTTCGCAGCGCGGAACGGCCGGGAATCGGAACCCGCCCGGTTTAGCCCGCGACGCCCCCGAACTCACCACAATTCACCACCGGGCATTCTCTCCGATGGAGCCGTCCAGTTCACCCGCGGGGAGGCGCATGATCGGCAAGTCCGCGATCCTGCGGCATTCCGCCTCGCCCACGGGTCGAGACCCGGCCTGCACCGAAGCTCCCATGTCAGCTCAATGCGGGAACCGGCAATGGGACGTTCATGTCCTGACCGGAAGGCTCTCAGGGCGCGCTGAGAAACTCCGTCTCCATCAGAGTGTCGAAGAGGCGGTCGGGGTCCACGCCGGCCGACGACTGAGGCGAGGTCGGGCGAAAGCCAGCCGCGGTGGGCAATGCCATCGGTGTTGCCCTGCGATCGCTCGATGCCCCGCTGAGGCCGTGCTTGGTCAGTAGTGTGCGGTCGGACGTGGCGGCCGCCACGGTGCGCAACTCCACCACCGGTCGGAGAGCAATCTCCGGGGTCGCCGAAAAAGGAGACGTCCCATCACGTGCTTCCACTGCCCCTTTGATGCCCGCGCCCGGACCGGACGGAATCAACCCAGCGGCCGCCCGCGGCACGGCGTTCCATTCTGCCGCCGAAGGTTTCAAGGCTTCACCGCGGCCCTTCCCTGAGAAGTCCCGCCTGTTTCCGCCCGCATCCGAACCCCTCGACACCGTTGGTCTTGCATCAGCCCAGTCTGCTTCGGCTGCCCCTACCCCGCGCGAGTCCAGTCCTTTACCACCCCACCCCGGCACGCCGCGCACGCCGCCGCGATCCGCCAGGCCGGCCGCACTTCCGGGCGGCGGCGCCGGCAGACGGGTGAGTTGATGCCGCCGGAAGGCGTCGAGATCCACCGCATCGAGCCGCCCGTCTCCATTTACGTCGAAGACGTCGGGGGCAGGTTCCGCGGCACCACCCAACCGCTGCGCCTCGCGCAACCGGAACGCATCGAGGTAGTCGACGTCGCGATCGCCGTCGGTGTCGCCGTAGTAGCGGAAGAACGACAGCGCCACACTGCTGTCCAGCGCGTTCCCGGCGCCGTCGATCACGGCCCCCGGTTTGATGCTGAGCGCGTAGTTGCCGTCCGGCAGAGAGCCACCCGGGAGGTCCGGGAAGGAGATCCGCACCGAGCGGTCGCTACGCACCTCGATCTGCAAGGCGTCCGTGTCGAGATCGACGTTGGTGGTGACATTGCGCAGAACGAGGTCCGCTGCGGTGAAGCTGCCGGTCACGTCCTCGCTGAAGCGAAGGACAATGCCGGTCACCATGGAGCGCTGGGCCGCGCCGCCGTTGATCTCGATGCCCGTAAGCCGCGGTGCCACGCGATCCACGGTAAAGACCCGTTCGAGAACCGTGGTGTCGTCGCGTCCCACCACCTGCATTCGCACGGGATTGACGCCGTCGCGCAGATTGACCCCGCGGAACTGGAACACGCCGTTGACATCGGCAACCACCGCGCCGTCGTCGAAGCCGTCACCGTCCACATCGAGCGAAACAGTCAGGCCCGAGCCGGTGCGCCCGATGAAATTGACCGGCGTCACGTGGGTGACTTGGTCTCCTACCACACCACCGTCGGTGGACGGATCGAGTTCGAATTCCAAATCGGGACCGGTCACCCAACGCACGTCATCGACCGCAAAGCGCGACTCCTGCCCGGCGAACCCGATCAGGTCGACAAATATCTCAAGGGACGCGCCATCGGCCACACCGTCGAGGTTGATGACCAAGTTAAACGAGGAGACGCCCTCACCCAGCGGCGTCCCTGTGGTCGAGACGGCACTGACCGAGACGCCCGACGCGAAGCGCACCACGCGGCTGGCGCCCTGCACATTGACCAGCGCGTCGCCACCCGGCAGGCCAGGCAGATCACCACGCACCGAACGCCCCGAGGCGTTGTCCAGCAGCGCAATCTCGAGGGCATCACCGGGCTCGCCCGCAGCGGAACCCAAGACCAGCCCGCTGACCGTGAGCCGCAGCTGTGTCGCACCCGCAGGCTTCGCGAGCACCTGGCTGAATCGGCTGACCATCGTGCCCCCTTCACGCAACACGCCCTGTCCCGCCGCCACCGTCGCATCGCCGAGTCGTTGCCAGCCGAAACGCTCACTCGCCGGATCCGAGGTGCCGAAATCCCCGTTGAGCAGAGGTCCTGCCGGACTTCCCTGAGCCGCCGCCGCGCGCGCAACGAACGCCAGCCAGGCGGCCAGATCGAGTCCCGACTGTTCAACCGCCGCCGGGGTCGACGGCGCGCGCGTCCCGCCCGATGCC
>CAZYJB010000628.1:0-3510 GCA_964647675.1 uncultured Verrucomicrobiota bacterium
AGGCGCTCGGGATAGTTGGTCGTGCCGACGACGCACAGACCGGTGTTCTCGCTGAACCCATCGAGCTGGTTGAGGATCACCGAGCGGTTGTCCGGCTTGATGAGCGTGTCGAGATCCTCGAGCACCAGCAGGCACGGCGCCATGAAACGCGCCATGTCGAACACCTGCGCGATGTTCGCATGTTCGCTGCCGAAATAGTGGCCCTTCGGCGCCAGGCTGCGGACGTAGAGCGCCACGATCCCCAACGCGTGACTCAGCGCCTTCACCGCATGGGTCTTGCCGTTGCCGGGCGGCCCGGTGAGCAGGACCCCGCGCTTCCACGGAATCCCATGGCGCGCATACAGGTCGCGATGGGCAAAGAAACCCTCGACGTCCGCGCGCAGGGATTCCTTCAGGCCCGGCGCGAGCACCAGCGAATCGAACGTGCTCTTGCGGATCGAGTCGTACAGCGAGCGGTCCTTCTGCCAGCCGCCCTGATCGTAGACCAGCACCTCGCCATGCGGCGTCGCCGACCAGTCGGTGACGGCGCGGAAGAACGCCTCGGCGACCTCCTCGCTTTCCGCCACCACGAAGTAGAACACGTGCTCCTGCATCGTCCCGAGCCAGGTGAGCCGGAGGCAGTCGATCTCGCGCCCCTGCCACCTCACCTGCATCCACGCGTTGCGCGGACGTCGCAGCACGCTCGAGGCGCAGGTCAGGCGTCCGTGCATCTCGTCCATCGTGAAGAGCGCCGTCACGGCGTCCGGCGCGCAGCCCTCTCGGGAAACGATCACCTGCTGATGCGCGGGCGCGGCGTGCAGCGCAACGCTCGCATGGCCCGCCTCCGCATAGGCGTCCAGATCGAAGCCGCATCCGGTGGTCTCCAACACCCAGCGCCTGGGAAACAGGGAACGCAGGATCTTCCCGGCATGGTAGGGCCCCGAGGTCACCGGCTTCTCGAGCGCCGCCTCGATCAGTCCTTCCAAAGAGCTCATCGTGCCGAGGCAACCACACGCCACGACGGTTGGCGAACCATTGCAGCGGTCCGACGAAACCGCTAAATCCACCTCTCGTGATCCCACGCGCCGCATTCCCCTTCGTGGTCGCCCTCGGCCTCGCCGCCACCCGGGCCCTGGCGGCGCAGCCGGGCGCACCCATCCCGGCGCCAACCCAGCTCCCGCCGGCCGCGACGCGAACGGTCGATTTCGTCGCCGACATCCAACCGATCTTCGCCGCCCACTGCCTCTCCTGCCACGGACCCGAGAAACAACGGAGTTCCTATCGGCTCGACGCCAAAGCGGTCGCGCTGCGCGGCGGCGAATCCGGGCACGCGGCCATTCTCCCCGGTCGCAGCACCGAGAGTCCGCTGATCCGATTCGTCGCCCGCCTGGTGCCCGACCTCGCCATGCCGCCCAAGGGCAAACCGCTGACCTCCGCCGAGATCGGGCTGCTGCGGGCATGGATCGACCAGGGGGCGGTCTGGCCGGACTCCGCGAGCGTCTCAGCGGATGACGCGCGCCGATGGTGGTCGCTCCAGCCCATCGCGCGCATAACGCCGCCCTCGATCGACGGAGTCCTGCACCCGGTCGATCGCTTCATCCGCGCGCGTCTTGCGCAGGAGAAGCTTTCGCCCGCGCCCGAGGCGGACCGCCGCACGCTCATCCGCCGCGTCACCTTCGATCTGCTTGGCCTGCCGCCCACGCGCGAGGAGGTCGCCGCCTTCGAGTCCGACCCGCGGCCCGATGCCTACGAGCGTGTCGTGGACCGCCTCCTCGCCTCGCCCCACTACGGCGAACGCTGGGCCCGGCACTGGCTCGACATCGTCCACTACGGCGACACCCAAGGCTACGACAAGGACAAGCCACGGCCGAATGCCTGGCCCTATCGCGATTACGTGATCCGCGCCTTCAACGCCGACAAGCCCTATTCGCGATTCGTCCAGGAGCAGCTCGCCGGCGACGCCATCTATCCGGATACCGCGGACGGCATCGAAGCGCTGGGGTTCATCTCGGCGGGGCCCTGGGACTTCATCGGCCACGAGGAACTGCCGGAGACCAAGACGGACGGGAAGATTGCGCGGCACCTCGACCGCGATGACATGGTGGCGAACACCATGGGCACCTTCGTCAGCATGACCGTCCACTGCGCGCAGTGCCACGATCACAAGTTCGATCCCATCCCCCAGGAGGATTACTACCGTCTGCAGGCCGTCTTCGCCGCGGTCGATCGCACCGAGCGCGCCTACTATCGCGAACCGGAGCTGAACCAGCGCCGCTCGCGATTGGAAGCACACACGCGCAAACTCGAACGCCGGCAGCGCGAACTCGAGGACCGGATCTCCGCCCTCGGCGGCGAGGTTCTCAAGCGCGTGCGCGACCAGATCGCCGCGGCGGAAAAGACGGCACGCGACGGGCGGCCCGCCGCCTACGGGTTCCACAGCGCGATCGCCGCGCGTGACGACGAGTCACATTGGGTCCAGATCGACCTCGGCCAAGCCCACCCGCTCACCGAGGTGACGCTCTTTCCGTGCTTCGACGATTTCAACGGGATCGGCGCCGGCTTCGGATTCCCGCGCGGGTTCAGGGTGGAAGCCTCGAACGATCGCACGTTTGCCTCGGAGGTCACCCTGCTCGCGGATCGCACCGCTGCTGAGGTGCCGAATCCCGGGCTCGAGCCGGTGGTCCTCTCCTTCCCCGGCGTTTCTGCACGCCACCTCCGCGTCACCGCCACCCGCCTCGCGCCGCGCCAGAACGATTACATCTTCGCCCTCGCCGAACTGGAGGCGCGCACACAAACCGGCGGCGCCAATCTCGCCCGCGATGCGGCGGTGACCGCCTCCGATTCCATCGAAGCGCCCGAGCGCTGGCAGCGCACCAACCTGACCGACGGCAAAGCGCCACGCCTGACGCCGGATCCCGCCGACCTCGAGCGTCTCCGCCGCGAGCGCGACGCGCTGCTCGCCGCGCTCGTGCCAGCCGAGATTCGCGACGCCTTGACCGCAGTGAAGTCGGCGCTCGCCGGGACGAAGGCGGAACTTGAGTCGATGCCCAAGCCGCTCATCGCCTTCGTCGGCGCGGTGCACCACGGGCGCGGCAACTTCCGCGGCACTGGCCCGGACGACGGCAAGCCGCGCCTGATCTCGCTCCTCTCGCGCGGCGACGTGAAGAAGCCGGTGCGCCCCGTGGCGCCGGGCGCGCTCTCCTGTGTCACCAGTTCGGCCGGGTTCCCTTCCGCCGAAGAGGGTTCGGAATCCGCCCGCCGCGCCGCACTGGCTCGCTGGATCCTCGATCCGGTCAACCCGCTCACCTGGCGCAGCATCGTGAACCGCGCCTGGCAACAGCGGTTCGGACGCGGCCTCGTGGAAACGCCCAACGACTTCGGGAAGATGGGCGGCCAACCCTCGCATCCCGAGCTGCTCGACTGGCTCGCCGCGGGATTTCGCGATGGCGACCAGTCCTTCAAACAACTCGACCGTCTGCTGGTCACCAGCGCCACCTACCGCCAGGTCTCACATGCTTCCCAACCGGCGGC
>CAZYJB010000629.1:0-3499 GCA_964647675.1 uncultured Verrucomicrobiota bacterium
ACGCCCTTCAGCGCGAGCTGCACGCTCGCGGCGACGTCCCTCGTAGCCGCCGCCGTCCAGGCGGCGCTCGACCGCCTCCGGCAACCCCATTCGCCAACGCCCTTCAGCGCGAGCTGCACGCTCGCGGCGACGTCCCTCGTAGCCGCCGCCGGTTGACCGCGCGCCGAGTTTCTCCATCTTCGCCGGGCATGCCGAACCCGCCCGGCTCCTGGATCCTCGAAGTCGAGGCACTCTCGAAGACCTTCGCGAGCGCCGACCGGACGCTGGACGTCCTGCGCGACGTGTCGTTCCGGATCGCGCCGCGACAGACCCTCGCCATCGTCGGGCCCTCCGGTTCCGGCAAGACCACACTCCTCGGGCTTTGCGCCGGACTCGACGCTCCCTCGCACGGCGTCGTGCGCCTGGCGGGACACGACCTCGGTCGACTCGATGAGGACGGGCGCGCGCGCGTGCGCAACGAACACACCGGGTTCGTCTTCCAGAGCTTCCAGCTGATCCCCACCCTCACCGCGCTCGAGAACGTGATGGTGCCCCTCGAACTGCGCGGCGAGCGCGGCCTCGAACCCCACGCCACGGAACTGCTCCGCCAGGTCGGACTGGCCGAGCGCCTAAGTCATTACCCAGCCCAGTTGTCCGGCGGCGAACAGCAACGCGTCGCCATCGCGCGCGCCTTCGTCAACCGCCCCCAACTCCTCTTCGCCGACGAACCCACCGGCAATCTCGACGCCGAGACCGGCCATCTCATCGTCGAAAGCCTGTTCCAGCTCAATGCCGCCGCCGGCACCGCGCTCGTGCTGGTCACGCACGACCCCGAGCTCGCGCTCCGCGCCGAACGAGTGATCCGCCTGCGCGGCGGTTCCGTGGTCGACGACACCACACGCCCGTCCACACCGTGAACCGCGCACGTTTGGCCTTCCTCCTTCGCATGGCCTGGCGCGACAGCCGCGCCAGCCGCCAGCGCCTGCTCTGGTCCACCCTCTGCATCGTGGCCGGCATCGCCGCGCTCGTAGCGGTGGGCTCGTTCGGACGCGCCCTCGAACAGGGTGTCGAACAGCAGGCACGCTCACTGCTCGGTGCCGATCTGACCGTCGGATCGCGCGTGCGGTTCTCGCCCGAGCACGAGGCCTTCCTCGAGTCGCTGGGTGGCGACCAGGCGCGCGAGATCACCTTCACCACCATGGTGGTTTTTCCGGGACGCGACGCCTCGCGCCTCGCCCAGGTGCGCGCGCTCGAAGGGGATTTTCCGTTCTATGGCACGCTCGAGACCGATCCGCCGGAGGCCGAGCGAATGTTCCGCACTGCGGAGGGCGGCGTGCTGGTCGAGGAATCGATGCTCGCGCAATTCGAGGTGAAGGTGGGTGACCCGGTGCGCATCGGCCGCTTCAACACCCGCGTCGCCGGCGCGCTGCGCAAGGTGCCGGGTGAAACGGTGGTGTTCGCGACCATGGCACCCCGCGTCTACCTGCGCCTGGCCGACCTCGAATCGACCGGCCTGCTCCAGCAGGGCAGCCTCGCACGCTACCGGCGCCTCTACCGACTTCCCGCCGGCACCGATGTCCCCGCACTGGTCGAACGCAACCAGGAACGACTCGACGCCTTGCGGCTCTCCGCGACCACCGTGCAGGAGCGCAAGGAGGACCTCGGCCAGTCGATGCGCAACCTCCAGCACTTCCTCAACCTCGTCGGATTCGTGGCGCTGCTCCTCGGCGGCGTGGGCATCGCCAGCGCCATCCACGTCCATGTCAGCCAGAAGTTGTCCACGGTCGCCATCCTGCGCTGCCTCGGCTGCTCCACCGCGCAGGCGTTCGGCATCTACCTCGTTCAAGCCATGGCCCTCGGCCTGGTTGGCGCCGCCCTCGGCACCACCCTCGGTATCGCCATCCAACAATTGCTGCCGCGCGTGGTCGCGGACTTCGTGCCGATCGAGGTCGAGTCGCGGGTTTCCCCGGGCGCCATCCTCGAAGCTGGCGCCATTGGTTTCCTCGTCTGCCTGCTTTTCGCGCTGTGGCCGCTCGCCGCCGTGCGTCGCGTCTCGCCGCTGCAAGTGCTGCGCGTGGCTTACGAATCCCCCCGCCAACGCGACCGCCTCCAATGGCTGGCCGGTCTGCTGCTGGTCGTCGTCGTCACCGCCTTCGCCCTCGCCCACACGCAACGCTGGCGCGACGGGCTCGGGTTTGCCGCGGGCCTGTTCGCGGCCTTCGGAGTGCTGACCGCGATGGCTCACCTCGCCGTGCGCGCGGCGCGCCACCTTCGTCTCCCAGGCTGGCCCTTCGTGGTGCGCCAGGGCATCGCCAGCGTGCACCGCCCACACAACCGCACGCCGCTGCTCGTGGTGTCCCTCGGCCTCGGCACCTTCCTGCTCCTCACGCTGCACCTCACCCAGGTCAATCTGCTCAAGGAATGGATCTCGGGACGCGACTCCGGCCGGCCGAACGCCATCCTCTTCGATATCCAGCCCGATCAACGCGAAGCGGTGGCCCAATTGGTACGCGACGAAGGACTGCCGGTGGTGGACGAGGCGCCGATCGTCACCATGCGCCTCGCGCGCCTCAAGGACCGTGACGTGTCCTCCCTGCTGGGCGATGCCTCCTCGAAACTGCCCGGCTGGGCGTTGCGCCGCGAATTCCGCAGCACGTTCTCCGATCGCCTGCGTGACAGTGAAAAGCTGACGGCCGGCCAATGGATCGCCACCCACGAGGCGGGCACGGAACCGGTCCCCATTTCCATCGAGGACGGCATCGCACGCGAACTCGGCGTCGGTCTCGGGGACGAAATCGTGTGGGACATCCAGGGCGTGCCGTTGCGCACGCGCATCGCAAGCCTGCGCACCGTCGACTGGAAGCGCGTGCAACCGAACTTCTTCGTCGTCTTCCCGCGCGGACCGCTCGACGACGCGCCCGCGTTTCATGTGCTCGTGACCCGCGTCGAGTCCGCCACCGAGTCGGCGCAACTGCAACGCGCCCTCGCCGAGCGGTTCCCGAATGTGTCCGCCCTCGATATCACCCTGGTCCTGCGCACGCTCGACCAGGTCCTCGAGAAGATCGCGTTCGTGATCCGCTTCATGGCGCTGTTCACCGTGGCCACCGGGCTGGTGGTGCTGGTGGCGGCGGTCGTCAGCGGGCGCTTCCAACGCGTGCGCGAGAGCATCCTGCTGCGTGTGCTGGGCGCCTCACGCCGCCAGGTCCTGCGCATCCTCATGGTCGAGTACGCGACCCTCGGGCTGCTGGCGTCCCTCACCGGGGTGATCCTGGCCCTCGGCGCCAGCGCGGCGCTCTCGTGGTGGGTGTTCGAGATTCCGTTTCGCCCGCCGCTGCTCGCGCCGCTCATCGCCGTGGGCGCGGTGACGCTGCTCACTCTGACCACCGGATGGCTCGCCAGCCGCGGCATCATGCGTCACCCGCCGCTCGAAATCCTGCGCGCGGAATAAGCGACGCGGCGCAGGCCACTGCTCGGGGGGGATTGCGTGGTGGATCGCGAGCTCCATCTCGCGATTCGGCGT
>CAZYJB010000630.1:0-3499 GCA_964647675.1 uncultured Verrucomicrobiota bacterium
GGCGATCTGCTCGAGGAAGCCGATGTATTCGGCGAACGCGCTGCGACCGGTGGGCGTGAGGGCGTAGGTGGTGGCCGCGCGGCCGCCTTCGAAGGACTTGGTCACCGCGATATAACCTGCCTCGACCAGCGTGCGCAGGTGGGCCGTCACGTTGCCGTCGGTCATGCGCAGCGTGTCGCGCAGGTCCGTGTAGTAGAGCGACGGTGTGGCAGCCAGGAGGGACATGATGGCCAGACGTCCCTTCTCGTGGATCACGCGATCCAGTTGGAGGAAGGGCTCGGGGTTCACTCGGCGGAGGAGCGTTTCTCGGTGGCAGCGAGGTAGGCGCCGTAAAGCAGGTGGAGACCGCCGAAGACCGCGCCCATGACGAGATGGGCGAAGCGCAGGGACGGCATGCCTGCCGCATAGGAGCGCCAGTTGACGTAGGCGGCAAAGGCCGCGCCGGCGATGAGGAAAGCGGTGGCAAACAGCTTGATGCCACGCGGCATGAAGAAACCAGCGGCATGGGTGGCGCAACCGAAGAGGATCATCCACACGGCAGGCAGCCACCAGGCATGGAGCGGTTCCCGCCAGGGGGGCAGCGCCATTAGAAGCCCGGCCAGGACGCCGGCGCCCATGGCCGGCAACATCGCGAAGGCGACCCGACGCGCCGGCGGCGACCAGAAGGGTTCGGAGTCGCGCAGCGCCTGCCGGCGCATGATGCCGAGGGCGAGCACGAGTCCGATGCTGGCTACGGCCATCCAGAATACCGCGAAGCTGCGCGGGCCATCGAAGTGGAGCAGCCAACCGGCGAACCCGGCGGCGAGTCCGGTGATGCCCACCGCAAAGGAGATCGGAGCGAGCGCCCGCCGGTAGAGGGCGGAGCGCTCCATCAGGTCACGGATGACGGACAGATTGCGGGCGGCCCAGGCGTCGTGCACGGCCTGAGCTTTGCATTACAAAGCTCAGGCGTCAAGCCACCCGCTGGTTCAGCGCGCGGGCGTGGACAGCGCCGCCTTGGACTGCGGTTCGAAGCTCGGCCGGCGCACGCGCACTGTGGCGCCGGCGCCGTCGAGCTGGAAGGCGATGATCCCCTGGCGCGGTCCCGCCGTGTCGTTCAGGTCGACGCACGCCGTGCCGTTGATCGCGACGAGAAGGCGCGATCCCACGGCCACCACTTCGACCGTGTTCCACTCGTTATCGCGTCGCGCGGGCGAGGCCGCCGGTTTGGCCAGCGGACCGCGGCCACCCTGTTCCTGCACCGTCCCCCAAGTTGCGGCGTCGAGTCCGATCCGGTAGCCGCGCGGGGCGCCGCTGGCTGATGGATCGGCGCGCACGAGCAGGCCGGCGCCGCCAGGGCCCGTTCCTGGACGCACCTCGAACACCAGACGGAAGTCGTTGGCGATCATGTCCGAGAGAAGCGCGAACGGTTCTCGTGCGTTCGCGGGAGCGCGTCCGACGAGATCGCCTTGGTCGACGGACCAGACGGACTCGTCGCCCTGCCAAAGGGCCAGGTCGTGTCCGTTGAAGAACAGATTCGCCGTATCTGCGGTCGCGAGCAGGGGCGTCTGGCCCGGGCGCCCGAGGTAATAGACCAGATCGCGGAACTCCTGGTCGGAGAGCGGGGTGAGGAGGCCCTCGGGCATCATCGAGAGCTGGCTCTGCGCCATCTCGGTGACCTCGGCGCGCGGAACGGCGATCGTCTCGGTGGCGGTGGCCACCACGACGGATTGGTCGTCCTGGTGTTTGACAATGCCGGTCACCACGCGCCCGTCCTTCAGCTCGAGGGTGGCTGCGCGGTATTCGTTGGGAATGACGGCGTTGGGATCGACGATGTTTTGCAGGATGTAGTCGAGATCGCTGCGGGCCGATCCGGTGAGGTCTGGACCGACCTTGCCACCCACGTCGAAGAGCGAGTGGCATTGCTGGCAAATGCGGGCATAGACCGTGCGACCGCGGATGGCATCGCCGGGCGTCGATCCGCCGGCACGATAGACTCCCTTGTAACGGTCGATTTCCGCCTGCTTGTCGGCGCCCACGTCACGGAACGAGCCGTACGCTCTGGTGAGCGAGGCGAGCACCGCGTCGTCCTTCAGGTTGCGCAATTGGCGCACGAGATCGGCGGTGAGTTCACGGGCGGGGATGGTGTTGGCCTCCACCGCGGCGAGCAGGGCGCGAGCCGACGACGCGCGTGCGGCGAGCATGTTGAGCGCGTCGCGGCGTTCGCTGCCGGAGAACTGAGCGAAGGCCGCGAGCGCCGCGCTGGCGTTCTCGGGTTGATCATAGGCCGCGAGCGCGCGCACCGCGGCGCCGCGCACCGCGGGCTCGGTGAGAAGGGAACGCAGGGTCGCGGGCAACGTTTCATCGCGTACGGAGGCCAAGGCGCGGAGCGCATCCTGTCGTTGAGCCGCATCCAGCGAGGCATCCGTGAGGGTGGTTCGCAACGCCTGCACGGCGGCCTTCGATCCGAAGGCCAGCCCCAGCGTGCGCGTCATCGCGCGGACTTCGGGGTTCGGACTGGCGAGCAGACCGGCCTCGGTGGCTTCCCATCCGGCGGGCATAGGAACACCCGACCGTCCCTGCATCGCATCGCGGAGACCACGCAGCACGTCGAGCTGGACCTGGGCATCGGCGGTCGAGGCCGCCACGCGCACGAGGGAGGAGAGCGTGTCGGCAGCCAAGGCCGTGGAGGCGAGGCTCACGCAGGACAACAGGAGAACCAGCAGCTTCATGGTGACGCCGCATCGTCCGGGTCGGCCAAGGGCCTCTCAAGCCCATTGTTCGAGAGACTGAGCACCGTTCGACTGCTTGCATCGTGGCACGAAAACCCGGACAACCGGGGCTCCCGATGGGACCGCATGTCGGGACGTGCCGGGATGAACCTTCCCAATCAGCTCACGGTCTCGCGATTCGTCGCCACGGGGTTCTTCCTCGCGGCGCTGCTGATCCCGTTTCCGTTCCACGAAACCGTCGCGCTGCTCCTGTTTGCGGCCGCCAGCATCACGGACTATTTCGACGGCGAGATCGCGCGCCGCCGCGGGTTGATCACCAACTTCGGCATCCTGATGGATCCGCTGGCGGACAAGATCCTTGTCTGCTCCGCCTTCATCGCCTTTGTGGAACTGGGGCGCATGGAGGCGTGGATGGTGATCGTGATTGTGGCGCGCGAGCTGATCATCACGGGCCTTCGCCTGCTGGCGGCCTCACGCAACCTCGTGCTCGCCGCGGAACGATTCGGCACGCACAAGACCATCTCGCAGATCGTGTGCATTCTCGCGCTGCTGGTTTCGATGGCCTATCCCGGCTGGGGAACCTGGGGCAGCGCGATCTTCGAGCTGTCCATCGGCGGTCCGTGGATCAGGTGGTTCACCACCGGGAGCGTGTGGGCGGCGGTCATCCTGACCTTCTGGTCGGGCTCGATCTACCTGTGGCGCAACCGGACCCTCTATCTCCAGGACATGTGAGCCGGGACCGGCTGGTGCTTTGGCTGGCGTGGGGACTGGGCGCCGGGCTCGCACCC
>CAZYJB010000631.1:0-3493 GCA_964647675.1 uncultured Verrucomicrobiota bacterium
GGTCTCGCAGAAAGCGGGATTGAGCACCTTGAAGTAACCGTCCGCGCCCGCGATGCAGAGCATGTCGAGCGGACGGTTGAAGAAGGCCTCCCGCTCGATGCGCGCCTCACGCAGGGCGAAATTCTGCCGGCGCAATTGAATCTGCGACACCGCCTGCCGTGCCAGCGCCGCGAGCGAATCCCGCTGCTCGCCGCTGAGTTCGCGAGGGACTCGATCGATCACACAAAGCGACCCCAGCGCGAGCCCGCCTTCGACCAGCAGCGGAGCTCCCGCGTAGAATCGAATCCCGAGCGAGCCGGTGACCAGTTCATTGCCCGAGAAGCGCTCGTCCTTCGTGGCGTCGGGCACAACGAGCAAATGCTCGGGGTCGAGGATCGCATGTGCGCAAAAGGCCAGCGACCGCGGCGTCTGCGTCGCCTCCAACCCATGCCGCGACTTGAACCACTGCCGGGTTTCATCGACCAGCGAGATGAGTGCGATCGGCGTCCCGCAGAGGTGCGCCGCCAGGCGTGTGAGATCGTCGAAATCCGGATCGGCTGGCGTATCGAGGATTCGGCACTGTTCCAGAAGCATGAGGCGTTCACCCTCATCCGGCGGCAGCGGCGCTCCGGCCGCCGCGCTCCCCCGGCCTTGAGCTTTCCCCGCCATCGCTGCCTCGGGGGAAACGGGTTCGGAGGCGGCTGGATCGGCCATCTCCGGGCAACCGTGGGTCAGCTTCCACGAGCGCGCAAGTGAATCGATCTGTAGGCCGTGATAGGAAGGCCCTGCCGCACCAACTGCGGCAGGGAGGGGAACATTCGCTGGTCGGTGGGCGCGAGCGACGGTCTCGGCTTCCTGCGCGACACTCGCGTCGCGGGCCGCCAAATCCGAGCCAGCGGACCGCTCCCGATCACCGATGCTGGCCCGCACCGAACTGGAACCCGTATCGGATTCCACGCCCTCCGACATTCCAAACCTCCGAGGTCGAAGTGCCATCAGCTCACGACTGTCGCCCCCCAGTTCCGAGGATCCCGGGCGCCTCAGAACTGGTAACCGAGGGTTAGCCCCAGCCAGTGAGCCTCCACCTCCAAGCTGGCATTGTCGTACTCGTCCGCCACCAGCGCGCTGCCCGTCATTTCCTGGCTCGCGGGGAGATGCCACTGCCAGGAAAGGTCGGCGCTCCACGCGCCCCGTCGATAACCGGCGCCCGCGGAGACCAGGTGCTCGAAGATCGCGCCGGTCAGCGGAGTCAGGGTGGATGAGGGAACTATGCCCGGTGCGAACGCGTAGCCAGCCCGAACGGACACCGCTTCCGTGGCCATCCATTCCACACCCAGACGCGCGACCCATTGGTCCGCCCAGTCCAGCGGCGCGACGTCGGTGGCGCGATCGCGACCGAGAAACGCGTTGAGGTCGGTGTTGTTTCCTCGGGTCAGATCGATCCTCAGCTCGTCGAACGCTTCGCTCCAATCGATCCACTCCCCCTGCACTGCCACCCGCCATCGAGGGTGTATCTGCCACGACAACCCGACGCCGACGATCTGGGGAAAGCGGGTTGTCACTTCGGCATCGTATTGGAAGTCCGGGCGCACCCCGGCGAAACCTCCGCCCAAGGCCGTCAACTGGGCCGCGGCATTGCCGGAAGCGGACCCGGTGGCGCTGATCTTGGACGGGCTTGTGTAGGCGATGCCGACGTGAAGGTTTTCGGCGATCTTGCCGTGCACTCCGAGTTGCGCGTTCCAGCCGTGTCCCTCGGCTTCCAGATCCAACAGCGTTTTGAAGCCTTTCAGGATGGGTTCGCTCTGAAACGTGTAGGGCGCCTCGAGGGAATTCCGGTTGTAGAGATGTCCGCCGCTGAGACCGAAGGACCAGTCATCGTTCAGCCGCCACGCCACCGCGAGGGCCGAGCGCAACAGCAGGATCTCCGAATGATGACGCTGTAGTCCGTAGGTGGTCGCACCGCCGAGGCCGCCCGGGGCATCCGGATAGGTCCAATCGGCCGAGAGCGCCGCGATGGGCGCGATGGAAAGTCCCGCCGACCATCGCCCGGATCCCAGCGGGAGTCCGAAGGCGGCATCGGCGACCACGCCTGAGTCCTCGAGGGACCGCGATTCAAAACCTGCCTTCGAATAGGTCGCATCGAGGAAGGCACCGCCGACATTCAGCTCGAGTTGGGGCGAAGTCAGGCTCGCCAGGCCGGCGGGATTCGCGGTCATCGACTCGAGCGAACCACTGGGCGCGGCAACCGAGGCGCCCGCGAGCGAGGCACCTCGCGCGCCGATGCCGTCGCGCAGGATTCCCGCCGCCGATCCTGAGAATGCTGCGAGAAGGATGACCGAGGCCACGCCCTCCCTCGCCCGACGACAAACAGCCGGATGACCGAGAGCGTTCCCGAATAACGGTCCGCGCGTGGTGATCATGGGGGCGGACATTCATGGGACGCCCCTCACGGAGGCCAGCCCTTTCGCTCGGTTGACTTGGCGTCTCTGCAGCGGGCGGAGGGCACGCCAAACCCGGTCCATTGTGCAGTGCCTCGTCGGCCGGGATCCGTGCGACAATCCTTCGACGGCGGTCCGGCGTTGGGACGCACCTGCCACGGCAGCCCAGCGAGCCGGCGTTTCCGCTTCAGCAGGGACAGACCGGCTTCACGGCCACCGTCGCCAAGCGCGGTTTGAAGGGGGCCGCCCCCCGCACTCCGGTGAACCTACGGTCTGCCAGCGGCCCAAGACTATCGGCCTTGGCCAGGACCGCCTTCGCCGAACCCTTGTGGAGCCCCGCTGTGGATCACGGATTGCACCGAGGATTCAAGCCAGTCGCTCGCAAAGCGGATTGGACCGACGCGATTGAGCGGGGAGACTCAGGACGAATCGTGACGGCGGCTTTCCAGGCCTCGGGCCCTCCCTCATGGCCGCCGCAGTCGATAAAAGGCAGGGCCAGCGGCAAGGTCGTTGGTGACGACCGCGCGATCACCGATGATGGCTGGCTCAACGGACGCCGCGGACCACGCAGCCCCGGCAGTCAACGTCGTCGAGGTTTCGAGCGCGAATCCAGCAGCGGACGCGGGCCACGAGAGGACAATCGTTTCGCCTGTGCGCACGACCGCCAGTCCGACATTGCTGAGTCGAAAGATCGACACCCCCTTCGAAGTGTCGGCGATCAGCGCATAGTTGCCTGAAACGATCACGTCCCGCGCGACACCCGGGGAGTCCGCGCCGCCCACCCTTACCGGTTTGGCCGGATTGCTGATGTCGATGATTCGAAAGCCGAGATTGTACTCCGACACGTACGCATAGTTTCCGACGATGGTGACTGCAGTGACGAAGTCGGTGGTCGGAACCCGGCCGACCCGAGTCGGTTGGGTGGGATCACTGACATCCACAATGACCAGGCCCGCCCGGTTGGCCGCCAAATAAGCATAGTTCCCGACGACTTTCACCTCGTCTGCGCTGGAAGGCAGGACGTCGATGATCGTATGACTTCCCAGACGAGCAGGCGCGGTGGGGTTACCGACGTC
>CAZYJB010000632.1:0-3488 GCA_964647675.1 uncultured Verrucomicrobiota bacterium
CGAAGCCGAGCGCGGAGATCGTCCCGCGGAACTCCGGCGGTGCCACCCCCACGACGGTCAACGCCCGCTCATTCACGTGCAGGATCTCCCCCAACACGTCCGCACGCCCGCCAAGCCGCTCCTGCCAGAACCGATGGCTCACCACCACCACGTGCGCGGGGGCGCCGGATCGGTCTTCGCCAGGTGCAAAGGCACGGCCCATGCGGGGCATCACGCCGATCACTTCAAAAAAATTCGCCAGCGTGGGCTGTCCCCAGACCCACTCCGTGCGATCACCGAAACGCACCGCCATCAGCCGCATGTCCGATCCCGTCACGCCGGCGAACGCGCCACTCTCCTCCGCCAATCCTCGCAGGTCGGGAATGGATAGCGTTTCGCCCTGGCCTTCGACCGGATGCCGGACGGCGATGACCGCCAGTTCCCCCGGGTTCCGCGCGCCCGGGATGGAGTCGATCAGTATGCTGCGTACCCAGGTGAACACGATGCCGTTCGCGGCCAGGCCGAGCCCCAAGGTGATCATCGCGACCAGCGTCAGGGCGGGCCGCTTCCAAACTTGGCGCAACGCAATGCGGAGGGCGTTCATGCTTCGATTCGTTCTCCGACCGCAACCAGCTTACTACGCGGACGGCGAGCGCCCTCGAATCAGCAGCTCTTGGGCCACCCCAGTTCGGCGCAGTCGCGACCCGCTCCCATTCGTTTTCTTCCCGCACCCGGGACCCCGAGGTCCCGCAACCGGAACGAGATTTCGCCCCTACTCCACCCGTGCGGCACGCAGCGCGGGATCGTCCAGATCGAGTCGGTACAGCACTTGATTGTAGTCGTGCCGCGGCGTCACCGGCGGGCGATCGGCGAACTGCTGGGTGAACGTGCCCTCGAACAGAAGCACCGGTGACTCGGGCGGCGTGAACTCGGGATGCAGCCGCGGATTGTAGAACGTGTAGTTCTCGTGTGTGAGTACCTTGACCGCGCGCCCCCACGGTCCCCTCGGATCCCGCGCCTCGGCATACCACAACTCGCCAAAGGCCGACGGCTTGCCGAGGGCTTGCATGAACACCGTGACCCACCGTGCCCGGTACGCGTTCCACGCCATCGATCCACTGTGGAGTTTCACCCGCTCGGGCGCGTTGATGGATTCGAGCTCTTCCGGCGGTGTTAAAGGCGTCCACGCCGCAGGGTCCTGCCACGCCTCAAACCGCGCCGCGCACCTTAACGTCGGCAGAGGGTTTCCGAACAACACCCAGTCCCCGCCGTCTGCATCCTGCCACCGGACCGGATGTCCGTCGGGAAACGGCGGCGGCCGGGGCGAGGCGTCGGATTTCGTCCACAGCACCTTCAGTCGTTCGAAGACTTCGCGCGTGTCATTCCACACACAGAGGCCCACCTCGTACGATTCCAGCGGTGGCCGGATCTTCTGATACGTCGCCACCAGCCGCGCGCGACCCTCCCGGTCCGGGAGACTGGCGTAGCCGCCCAACCAGGTGGGACCCTCCCCAGGCATCTTCGCCACGTCGCGGACGCGCCCCTCGGCGTCACGAAAGTGTCCGAACGCCAGCCGCAACGGCGGCTCGAACGAGGCCAGCGGCTTCAACGGTGTGGTTGCGCTCGTCATGTGGAAGAGCCCAAGCGGATAGCCCGCCAATGTGGTGTCCCCCCAAGCCCAGAAATGTCGTCCGTCGTGCACGGCGTTCTGGACGCTGTCGCAACCGAACACGCCCGTCTCCGGAAGCCCGGCGTCGAGGCCCAACTTCACGCTCTCGGCGAACAAGCCAGCGCCCGTCAGCCGACCGAGACGGCGTGCGATCGCGGTGCGCCGGACCTCGACGCGCAACCGTCCGGCGGGCACCGGTCGAAGCCGCACGCCACGGTAGCCGAATCGGTCCGCCGGCACGCCGTACCCGTGCCCGATCACGTCGAACCAAACCTCGCGCCCCATCAGCTCCGGTGCGTCGAGCGCCAGGCACCCGGCATTGTCGGAGACGAACCGGAGGTGGTGCGTGGTGCGCAGCTCGACCATCGGAACCGGCCAGCCGGATTCGGCGTCCACCACGTCGACACGGCAGGGCGCGGCTGCGGGGGCGGGGGCGGGGACGGGAGCTGCCTCGGCCTCGAAACGGGTCCCCGGACCGGACACCGACCCGAACAGGAGAGTCATCAGGACCATGCCGACAGCCTTCCTCCGCCCGGTGCTGGCCGGCGCACCGTGGGAAAGTTGCTGGGGCAGCCCCCGTTCCAGACATGGCGTTCCGGGCATCGGAGGCCCATCCAACCTCTGCTCCCAACCCCGCGCAACCCCCCAACCAGCGGGCGTCAACCCCCTCCCGGGGGTCCCCTTGACACCCATCCAACCCCGCAGAATAGTCCGCCCGCAATGTCAGATGATGCCCTTCGGGAGGTGCCTGAAGTCTCTCCTGCGGATGACGCGTCCCCTGCGCGCCTGACCGAACTCAAGAAGTTCCGGGCAGCCGGCAAGGGACCGTGGGCCGGCACCGCCGATTCGGATTGGAACGACTGGCGGTGGCAGCTCAAGAACCGCGTCACCACCCTCGAACAACTCGAACGGCTTCTGCCCGGGTTGTCCGCCTCCGAGCGCGCCGGCGCAATCCTTGCCCGCTCCAAACTGGCCATGGCGGTGACGCCCTATTTTTTCACCCTCATCGACCCGTCCGACGAGAACTGCCCCATCCGCCGCCAGGTGATTCCGCGCCTCGAGGAAACCGAGCGTGCGCCCTGGGAGATGGAAGACCCCTGCGGCGAGGACAGCCACTCGCCCGTCCCGGGACTCGTCCATCGTTATCCGGATCGGGTGCTCTTCCTCGTCACCGACCGCTGCGCGGCCTATTGCCGCTACTGCACGCGATCACGCCTCGTGAGCAACGCGGCTGGCTACGACTTCCACGCGGACTTCGACCGCCAGATCGCCTATATCGCGGCCCATCCGGAGATCCGCGACGTGCTTCTCAGCGGTGGCGATCCCCTGCTCTTTTCCGATGAGAAACTCGAGTATCTCCTGAGCCGCCTGCGCGCGATTCCGCACATCGAATTCCTGCGACTCGGAACGCGGATCCCGGTTTTCCTGCCGCAGCGCATCACGCCCGAGCTCTGCGCGATGTTGAAGCAGTTCCATCCGCTCTTCGTCAGCATCCATTCCAACCACCCGCGCGAACTCACCACCGAGGTGCGCGCCGCGGTCGGTCGCCTCGCCGACGCCGGCATCCCGCTCGGCAACCAGTCGGTCCTGCTGCGCCATGTGAACGACGATGCCGTCGTCATGAAGGCGCACGTGCAGAAGCTGCTCATGTGCCGCGTGCGGCCCTACTACATCTACCAGTGCGACCTCATCGCCGGTTCGGCCCACCTGCGCTCCAGCGTCCATCGCGGCCTGCAAATCATGGAAAGTCTGCGCGGCCACACCACGGGCTACGCCGTCCCGCAATACGTCATCGACGCCCCAGGCGGTGGCGGCAAGGTGCCGATCAGCCCGGAGTATG
>CAZYJB010000633.1:0-3485 GCA_964647675.1 uncultured Verrucomicrobiota bacterium
CGTGCCGGTCCTGAATGCGGTGGCGCTCTGGTTCGTCGCGTTGCGCAATCCGGGCGACGCTGGGGGGCAGCCTGGACTGAATGAGCGTTTTCTCCGACGGCTGTGGGTGGGCAACGGCATTGCGGTGGGGGTGTCGAGCGCCTACGCGATTCTGTTCCTGCCCCTGACCCCCATCGCGGCGATCGGCATCCTCATTGGTGTGGGCTTGCTGGCGCTGGCACCGATGGGGGCCTTCGTCAGCGGCCTCGTGCTGCGATCGCGGCTGAATCAGGCGTCGATGGACCGGCGGCCCTTGTCGCCGCGCGCATGGTGGGCGGGCTTCGGGTCGGCCTGGGCAGTGCTCCTGCTCCTGATCGCGCCCGTCCTGGTGACGCAGCACTGGATGCGATTGGCCGTGCTGGCGGCGGATCCTGAGATCGAGACCGGCGGCGATCGGCGGGAAGCGGTCATCCGCCTGCGGGAGTGGGGAAGTCACGACACGCTCCTGCGCGCCTGTTACGCGCGGCGTCGCGGGCTTTGGGAACAGATGTTTGCGGATCAGGTGCCGACCGATCAGGCGCGCGAGCTCTACTACCGTGTGACTGGAAAGTCATTCAACGCCGTGCCTCCGCCGAGTGCGGCGCTGGGGCGTGCCAATCGCACCCTCGCGGAGGAATTCGCCACCGGCGGTGAGGAATGGGACACGGCGCTGGGCGGCGAGACCGTTTCGGGGCGCGTGCGCGGGCTGTCGCTGCAGGAGTCCCGCTTCGATGCCCTGGCGAATGCGGACGAGGGCTGGGGCTACGTGGAATGGACGCTGGAATTCCGCAACGACCACGAGCGCCTGCAACGCGAAGCGCGCGCGCAGATCCTGCTGCCGCCCGGTGCCGTGGTGTCGCGCCTCACGCTCTGGATCCAGGGCGAGGAACGGGAGGCGGCGTTCGCCGGTCGCGCGGAAGTGCGGGCGGCCTACCAAAAGGTGGCGGTCGTGCAACGGCGCGACCCGGTCCTGGTCACCACCTGTGGACCGGACCGTGTCCTGATGCAGTGTTTCCCGATCTCGGCGGGGGGGGGGACGATGCGCGTTCGGCTGGGCATCACCGTCCCGCTGGAGATGCGGAATCCTTCCGAGGCGGTGCTGGTGTGGCCGCGGATACTGGAGCGTAACTTCGGGTTCCCGCGCGACCTGGAGCACGCCGTTTGGTTGGAATCCCCGCAGTCGCCCAAGGGGGCCGAAAGCTGGTCGCCCCTCACCGACGCGCGTGGGCGCACGGGTTGGCGTGCGGGATGGGATGAAACCCAATGGATGGACGTGCGACGTAACCTGGTGTTGACCCGCGCCGCCGCGGTGACCGAGGTGGTGGCACCGGATCGCAAGGGAGACGCAGGCGCCTGGGTACGCCAGCGATGGGTGAAGGACGAAGCGCCCGCGCCGCGCCGCGTGGCCCTGGTGCTGGATGGATCCGCGGGAATGGATCCGTTCTATCGCGAGGTCGCGGATGCGCTGGAAGGGATGCCCGCAGCCATCGAACTGGCCGTGTTCTTCGCCCAGGACGGGGTGCGAAGAATGTTCGACGACCGCAATGGCGCGCGCGCGGCGGAGTCCGTGCGCCGCATGGAGGGAGAGGGTGGGCAGGACAATGTGCGGGCTCTGGTGCAGGCGTGGGAATGGGCGGCCGCGCAGCCCATCGGCACCGTCCTTTGGGTGCACGGACCGCAGGCCATGGTGTTGGAGCCCGTGGGGGCGCTGAAGCAACGGTTGCAGTGGCGCGACGACGGAAGCGGACCCGCGTTTCACGAACTCCAGGTGCGGCTGGGACCGGACCGCGTGGTGGAGTCGCTGGACAGCGTGGCGGCGGTGCAGCGACTGCCGCGGCTGGGTACGGTGCGGGACGATCTGGAAGGTTTGTTTGCCGTCTGGGCCGGGCGCGAGAGTCGTTGGCAGTGGGTTCGAGAACACGGGACACAGCCGCCGCTGAGTGCGGAGGGTGCCCATGCTTCGAGTCACGTCACCCGTCTCTGGGCCGCGGGCGAAGTGCGGCGACTGCTGCGTGAGCGGCGGGTGACCGAGGCCACCGCGCTGGGAGCGGCGCATCAATTGGTCACGCGCGCCACCGGGGCGGTGGTGCTGGAGACGAAGCAGCAATACGCGGATGCCGGACTTCAGCCGGTGGACCCGCTGACCGTGCCGGTGGTGCCCGAGCCCGGGGCGGGAGCGCTGCTGGCACTGGGCACGATCGTGCTTCTGCTCCGGCGGAGGTTCAACCGAAGGTGAGCCCGGCCAGCGTGCAAGCGATCGCAATCGCCGCCGCGATGAGCGATTCGCCGGCGATGAAACCCGATGCGATCGGCGTGGCGAAGACCTCGGCCTGGCGCGCGCGCCAGCGGCTCCAGGCCCAAACCAGCACGCCGCCGATGGCAAACGACAGCGAGTTCTGAAAGACGAACGCCCACGAGAACCCGAGTCCCATGGCGGACGGCAGGAACGGGCGCAGGCGGGGCAGAAAGTGGTTCATCAGCGGCAGGGCGACACCGAGGCAGGCGCCGATGGCCATGAGCGTCGGCGTGGTGGTGGGCAGGGCACCGAAGCCTTGGGTGAGCAGATCGGCCACCGCCTTCCACATGTTGGCCGCCGGCGGATTGAACGCTTCGAGACGCTCCTTGGTGGGGACCATGAGGTACCAGGCCGGCACGATGGCCAGCGTGCCGACGAACACGCCGATGAACTGCGCCATGAACTGGCGGCGCGGGTGCGCGCCCAGCAGGTAGCCGCTCTTGAGATCCGTCAGCAGATCCGCGGAGGCCATGCCGGCGCTCGAGGAGGCGCCCGCCGTCATCAGGTTGATGCTCGTATTGCCGGCGGCGCCGGGAAGCACGGCGAAGAGCAGTTGCGTGATCTTGCCCATCGGCCCCACCGGCGTGGTGTCCGTCTCGCCCGTCGCGCGGCACGAGACGATGGCCACCACGATCGTGAGCAGGACCGCGATGAGCCCGAGGGGGAGGGCAACGTGGAACGCGAACCAAAGCACGAAAACGGTCCCGAGTGCGAACGGGAGGCCGCCGTACAGCAGCCAGGAGGAGGGGACTTCCAGCCGATCGGCCTCCGAGGAGTTGGATTCCTTTCGTCCCGGACCGAGTCCGGTGAAGGCGCGTGCCACCGTCCGCCATGCGAGCGCGAGGGACGTGAGGCTGGACATCACCATGACGGCCGTGCCGCCCCAGAGCGCCCAGGTCACCGGATTGAAGCTGCCATCGGGGCGCACGCGGAAGGCGGGCACATAGCCGGCCACCCCGGCGTTGGCGACATCGTGCGCGAGCATGGCGGGGGCAACGACGTAATAGAGGAGCAGGGAACCAGCGAGCAGGGACAGCGTGACGCGGACGCCCATGAGCATGCCGGCGCCGATCAGCAGCACGCTGGGTTCGAAGGCGAGGCCAGCCATCGCGCCGCGCGAAAGCGGATTGAGTGCGCCGGTGAAGGCGATCGTCTCGGGCACCACGCACCA
>CAZYJB010000634.1:0-3484 GCA_964647675.1 uncultured Verrucomicrobiota bacterium
TCACGAGGTCGACCTGCAAGCCCTTGAGCCGCCAGTAGCCATGGGCTTGGATCACCTGTTTCACCAGATCCACACGATCCGAACGCGTGCAGTGCAATACCGCCACGGGACGATCCCCGGAGAGCCCCAGGCTCCAGAGATTCCGTCGCCCCCGCCGATTGCGGGCCAGGGCCGCCGAGCCCTCCCGGCGCCCGGCCTGGGAGTACAACAGCGCACTCGCAAGGCGTCCGAAAAGCTGTGCGTCCGGTTCCGAGGAGTTCAGGTGACGCAGCACGATCAGGCCGTGCGTCCACGCCAGCTCGAAGCTGCGATCGGCGATGGTCGGGTCCTGATATTTTTCGATCAGGGACACCAGCCCCTCGCGCGTCGTCGCGACCCCGGCAATCAGCGTGATCTGGGCGCTCTCGCGGGGCGCCAGCCGCACCGTGCGGCGAATGGCTGCCACCGGGTCCAACGGGGAACCCGCGCGGTTCGAGAGGTCACCCTTCGCCTCCAACGCCACCGGCATGGCCGTCTGGCGTCCCCGCCCAAGAAACCGGGCGCGATCCGTTTCGAAGGATACCTGGCCCGCCTCGCGTCCGCGAAGCAGAAGGGTGTGTCCCATCCAGGGCGACGAATCCTTCGGGGATCGCGGGCGCCGGGAGCACAGAATGGCTGCATGCTTGGGCAACAGCTCCGTTTGCACGAACAGGTTGCTGAAGGCCGGGTGCGCCAGATCCGCCGCGGCTGTGTTCAACACCACTTCGGCGTACGTGGTCACCTCCAGGGTTCGTGGTTCGCCCGAATGGTTGGTCAAGGTCAGCCGCCGAACCTCCACGTCGTCCTCCGGCGATACACTGATCTCCGTATGGGCATCGATGCCATGCTGCCGCACCCGGAACTCCGCCCGCCCCTGACTGAAGATGGCTTCGTAGTCCTTCGTCGCCGCCAGGATCGGCTGATAGGCATTAGCCCAGCGATCCCCGCTGTCGAGATCGCGCAGGTAGAGAAAGGTGCCCCAGCAGTCCCGCGTCGGATCCTCACGCCAGCGCGTCAGCGCCACCTCGTTCCAGCGGCTGTATCCACCACCCGCATGCGTCACCATCACGTGATAACGGCCGTTCGAAAGCAGGTGGACCTCGGGAGGGCCGGCATTCGGATCGGTGAAGACGCGCAGCAACGGGCCCGACGGGGCCTTCGATTCGTGCGCGGTTTCCCCGTCCCGCTCCGACAGGGACAGGACCGGCGCGCTCCTCGGCATGCGCTCGTGCAGGAGCAACTCGGCCGAGCGGAACCAGGGATTCCCCGCGAACCGCCGCTGCATCGGCCGGTCCATGAGGACCTGCGTCAACGCCAGCAGGCTCATGCCCTGGTGATGCGCCATGTACGAGCGCACCACGGCGTGCGTGTGTCCGCGTGGGACACGAGACGGGGTGTAATCGAGGGCCTCGTAGAAGCCGAGCCGCCCCTCGCCGCCGGCCCGCCGCAACCGTTCCAGATTTCGCGTCGCGGCGGCGGGCTGGACGATCAGCGCCAGAAGGGTGGCGTACGGCGCGATGACCAGGTCATCGCCCAATCCCCGCTTGAACCCCAGCCCGGGAACACCGAACGCACGATACTGATAGTTGGCCTGGGCATCCCGCAGGTTGTAGCCGGACTCCGAGATACCCCAGGGAACGCCGCGCTGATGCCCGTACTCGATCTGCCGCATCACCGCCACGCGGCCCGAAGCCTCCAGCAGCGTGTTCTCGCACGCCGGCATCACCAGCGCCGGCATCAGGTACTCGAACATCGACCCGCTCCAGGAGATCAGGCCGGGAAGTCCGTCCGCTGACGTCAGGCCACGCCCCAACGCGAACCAATGCGATTGCGGAACCTGTCCCAGCGCCACGGCCAGACAGCTGGTCAGCCGAGCCTCGGAGGCGAGGAGGTCGTAGCAACTCGGGTCCAGACGATGCTGGTTGACGTTGTATCCGATCGAGAAGAGTTCGCGCGACCGATTGTAGAGGAGTGTGAAATCCATCCGCGCCAGCGCATCGCAGCGACCCGCCAGATTCCCCAGTTCCTGTATCCACGCCTGGATCCACGCGGAATGACCCTCCAGAGTCCGGACCCACTCCCGCAGGCCCTCCACCATCAGGGGCGGCGTCGATGTCTCCGTCAAGCAGGTGGCGAGAATCGAGTGTCGTCGTTCGAACTCCGCGACAAAATCGAGCGGGCGATACGGCGCGTTCAGTTCCGCCCACACTCCGGCGACCGGATCGCCGACGAGAGCATCGAGATGCGGCTCGATCCGGGCCGCCAGCCGCACCCAGGGAAAGCGGGCATCGAGTTCGGCGAGGTGCCCTCGCCCATCTTCAACGATCAACTCGACCCACTCCCGTCCGGCGGCTTCCTGGTTTTGCGTCGAATCGTTCAGCAGCGCTTCCGCGCGTTCCACCACCCGCAAAACTACAGCCCGCACGGCGGCAGGTGTCGTCGCGTCGCTCTTCAACCACACCTCCATGCCGCGCAGCTCCGACTCCACCTCCAGATCGTCAATCTCCTCGATGGCGACCCGGACCGCATCGCCAAGCGGCTCCACCAACGTCCCGAATCCCCATTCGCGCGACGGGAGTTCGAGCAATCCGGAACCCAGCGTGAGTAGCAGACCCGCCAGATTCCCGTTGTCCACGGTCGAGACATAGAGCGGTGGGAGGGGAGTGAGAGACCGGGTGTCGTACCAATTGTAGAAATGTCCCTGGTAACGCTCGACCCGCTCCAAGGTGTCGAGGGTCCGGCTGAGCCGGTCAGAGAGACCGCGGACGCCGAGATAGCCCAGGTCATGGGCCGCGAGGGCGGACAGCATCGAGAGACCCACATTCGTGGGCGACGTACGCGTGGCCAGGACCGGTCGCGGGTGCTCTTGGAAATTGTCCGGGGGCAGCCAGTGATCCTCCGCTCCGCCAAACACCTCGAAGAACCGCCAGGTCTTCCGCGCAAGCCTCCGCAATTCACGACGATCGGTCGCCATGAGTTCCTCGTCCTGCGGAAGAACGGGCTGGCTGATCCACCAGGCAAGAATGGGCGATCCGGCCCACAGAATGAGGATGGGAACCGCGATGCCAAGGGGGGCTGGGTCCCCCTGGCGAGCCAGTTCGATCGCCGCGAATGCGGCTATGACCGCCGCGGGCCACATCGTCGCCCAGAAGCTGGCCAGGCTTCCCGTGTCGCGTCGCTCGACGTCGCTCGACGTCTTCCACTCCAGCAGGTGACGGCGCGTCAACGTGAGCCGCGCAATCGTCCTCAGGATCGCGTCGAGGCTGTACCACGCATCAAACGGCAGGAAGGCCAGGGTCATGACCGCCTGACAGGCCTGTCGCGATGCCGACCGCCCGATGTTTCGCAGGTGAAAGGAGATGGGGATTTCCGAAGGCCGTCGCAATCCTTCCACCACCACCGACAGCACGAACGGCAGGGCCAGGGTCCCCACAACCCACGCCGTCCAGGTCCAGGCGTCCACCGG
>CAZYJB010000635.1:0-3468 GCA_964647675.1 uncultured Verrucomicrobiota bacterium
TTCTCGGCCGGGCTGTCGGGCCTGGCGCCCGGAGGCTTGTCTTACAGCCTCCAGTCCTTCGCGTCCGATACGTATGGCAAGCAGCCGACGATCACGCAGATCGGTACGAACTTCGTCTTTGGGACCACGGAGTTCGAGAATAGCCGGGCGCAGTTCCTGGTCGGTGAGTTGCGGCAGCCGTTGCTCAGAAACTTCTGGATCGACAGCACCCGTTACAACATTCGCGCGCGCCGGAAGGACCTCAAGATCGCGGACCTGAACGTGCGCAACCGCCTGATCACGGTGGTGAGCGCGGTGGAGCAGGCGTATTACGACCTCATCGCCGCCCGCGAGAACGTGAAGAGCGCGGAGATCGCGCTTGAGCTTTCCAAGACGCTCTACGAGCAGAACAAGAAGCGGGTCGAGGTGGGTTCACTGGCTCAATTGGATGAGCGCCAGGCGCAGGCGCAGATGGCGGCCAACGAATCGACACTCATCGAAGCCCGGCGCAGCGTCGATTTCTCGGCCAACGTCCTGAAGAATCTGCTCACGGACAAATACGAGGAGTGGCACTCGGTGACCATCGTGCCGGCTGAGAAGCTGGAGGCGCTGCCGCAGGATCTCGACGTGCAGAGCGCCTGGAGCCAGGCATTCCAACTGCGTCCCGACCTCCAGGCGCTCGTCCTTGATCTCGAGAAGCGCGACCTCACCCTCCGCTACACCCGCAACCAACTGTTCCCGCAGCTCGACGTTTTTGGAACGGTGGGTTGGCAGGGGTCCGGATCGGAGTTCAGCGATTCGCTCTCCCAGGTCAACGAGGGCTCCGCGCCGCGTCACGGGTATGGGGCCTCGCTGAGTTTCCCGCTCTCCAACCGCCGGGCCCGCGAGAACCACCGGTCCACCAAGGACGAGCGCTCGCAGGCGGAGTTGCGGCTGAAGCAGCTCCGGCAGCAGATCATGGTGGGGGTGCACGACGCCATTCAGCAGGCGGAGTCGAGCTTCCAGCGCGTGGGCTCGAGCAAGGCCGCCCGGCAGTTCGCCGAAGAGGCCCTCAAGGCGGAGGAGACCAAACTGGCGAATGGCAAGAGCACGAGCTTCGAGGTGTTGCGTCTACAACGTGATCTGACCCAGGCGCGCTTCGACGAGACGCGGGCGTTCACCGATTACAACAAGGCGCTGGCCACGGTGCGTCAGCGCCAGGGCACCACCCTCCTCAAGTTCAATTTGGAAGCCCCTGTCGCCGAAGGTTCCAAGGAGAAGCGCTAGGCACGTCCCTCGTCCTTCCCTCGCTGACCCGGACCGGGACTTGATGCCCCGTCCGGGTCGGTGCGTTCTGGGGCCTGTTGCCCCCGTTGATGGACCGCACCCTGGCGCAGGATGGCGCCCGGTGGAGGAGGGGGCTGGGGCTCGGCGCAGCGGCCCCCCCGGCGCCCAAACGGTCCTGAGCGGCTGATTTCCCGACTTCCTTCGTTGGGATTTCGGATCTCCGGTTGCTGCGGATTCCCGACGTCCCCGGCATCGGGAGGGTATGGGATCTGCTTATCCGCCTGCGGGGTCCCCTGGGTTCACGGCGGCAGGGGATCGCTCCTCGCGTCCGCTCCATGGAAATCGATTCACCCCAGGCATGAGCCCTGAAAACGGGCGATTGCCGGCGCCGAGGGGCGCGGGGTGGAGGAAGCGGTGGGAGGGGATCGTGGGAGGGGTGATGAGCCCGGGTAATGGCTGGCGCGACCGCTTGGTGCGCAAGGGGATTGCGTGGGTCGCCCAGAGGTCGAAGGAGTCGTCAAGAACAGAGCGGTGAAACCAGGCCCGAGGCCGCCATTTCGCTTGCTCGGCTGGATACCGTCCGGCATAAAGCCCGGCGACCCACGTCAGTCACATCAACCATATCCTCATTTCAACATGAGACTCACGAAAAGAAGGGCCATATCTGGCCTGATCGGGGTGGTCAGCCTTACGGCTGGCGCCGTTGCAGCGTACGCAGGCACGAAGACCTGGGATTTCAACTCCGCGGCGAGCAGCGCGGACCTGGTCATCACCGGCAACGGGACGAATCCTGGCGAGTTGCAGGATACGGGCGGCAATCCGGGAGGGTTCCTGGGGCTGACCTGGCCCATTGGCAGCCAAGTGTCCATGGTGCGCTTTCCGAATATCGACCCCGGCAAAGTCGTCACCGCGTTCAAGTTCGAGGCCGATCTGCGCGTCGGCAATTCCACGGGTGACCGCGCCGCGGATGGCTTTTCCGTCAACTTCGCCCGCGAGGGCGACCCCGCGCTCGCCGAGGAGAACGCGGGCAATCAGGGCGTCTACGCCGGCGGCATTGCCGAAGGTGGAACGACCACCGGCATCGCGGTCAGCTTCGATACCTGGTCAGGCAACACGTTGCCCGACGGCGGTGACATCGAGGGCATCATCGTGCGCGTCGACAACGTCACGGTGAACCGTACGGCGCTGCCGACGCGTCATGGCGCGTGCAACGACGCCACCTCCTTGCAGACCGGACCGCGCACGCCCGATCTCTGGGCCGCGGGAACCGAACCGACGGATCCTTCGACCTACACCGTGCTGTGCTGGCAGCCGCTGGTCATCAACCTCGACACCACGGCCAAACTGACCGTGTCGTGGAAGGGCCGCAATGTTCTGGACGCCTTCCAGACCACGTTCTTCCCGACCGCCGGTCAGATCATTCTGGCGGGCCGTACGGGTGGTGCGAACGAGCACACCCACTTTGACAACATCAAGCTCACGACCGTGGCGGAGGATGCCGGCGCAGCTCCAACGGCGCCGGGGAACTTCCGTTCGGCGCAGACCGGTGCGCGCCGCGTCGCGTTGGCGTGGGATGCAGCGACGATTCCCGGCAGCCCGGCAGGCCGCGTGGGATATGAGTTGTCCCGCGATGGGGTGATCCTGAATGCGGCACTCAGCGGAACGACGTACGAGATCACCGGCCTGGACCCGTCCAAGGCCTACAACTTCAGCCTGAGGGCCAAAAACGTGGCCGGTGTCGCGTCGGCAGCCGTCGCGCTCTCGGTCACCACGGTGGCGGAAGTCGACAACCTCGGCTTCCTGCACGCGAAGGTGTTCCGAACCGACTCGTCGGGCGCGGCGTTTACCGGTGCTGGCCAGGACGGCATCGACCTGGTGCTCGGGGATGCCAAGTGGCCGAACAGCCCGGATAACACGTACTACGTGCAGGGCCTCAGCTTCGGTGAGCCGAACTTCGGCGACACCTACGGTGAGAACCACATGGTGGCCATCAGCACGGTGCTCACGGCGCCGGAGACCGGCCAGTTCCGGTTCTTCGTGCGATCGGACGACGCCTCCCGCCTGTATATCAACAAGACCGGCGCGGCGATTCCGAATCCGACGAGTGACACTCCGGTGGCGTCGGAAAACGGCTGCTGCGGTGCCTTCGAGGAACCAGGCGCGGGCGACAACGGGGACGGCACGTTCCCGACTTCCGAGCCGGTCGCTCTGACGGCGGGCAGC
>CAZYJB010000636.1:0-3451 GCA_964647675.1 uncultured Verrucomicrobiota bacterium
GCCACCGGGGGAGCCCTCCTGCCCTTGGGCACCGAGAAACTCCCCGGCCCGGTCGGGACGAGTCAGCAAATCTCCAACCTGCTTTCACGTTGGGATTCACGCGGGCTGGGTCCCCAACCCACCCGGCTCAGCCTCCTCTCGGAAGTCAACGACTCGGGCATTCTGCCCTTCGGCGCGATCACCAATCTCCTTACTTCGAGTGCGGACAAGGCGATCGGCCTCAGTGAGGCGACCCTGAATTGGACGGTGCCCCCGGGATACCTCCTGCTCGGGATCGTCATCAGCAACCTGGAACATCAGGTGTTCTATTACGGCGTCACCGGGACCGAACGGTTCCGCGCCACCGGCATTCCTGTTTCCAGCTCCGAACCGATTGCGCACATCAGCTTCTTCGGCACCTCCCTGCCCGATGGCGGCGCCACGGTCGGACTCCTCGGGTTCGGCGCGCTTGGGCTCTGGCTCGCGCAACGTCGCCGGCAGTCGCCCTGAACCGTCCTCCTCCACGAGCCAACGCACTTCGAGTGCCCTCGCGCGTGCCTGCCCGCGCCGCGCTCTTCCTTCGTCCCACCTCCGTCTTTCCGTCCCGCCGCCCGCCACCTGCCGGGCCGCCCCGACACGCGCAACGCGTCACGTGACGGGATTCAGCGTGACCTCGTGCGCCGTCGAGCCGTCGAGCTTGCGCACCACCAGTCGCAGCCGCTCCGAATTCGCCTCGCCTTCCATCCACGTGGCCGCCCCAGGACTCGGCCCGCCACCGATCAACTGCCCGTACGGGATCGCTTCGGTGGCTGGCAGCCACGCCGGCCGATGCGTGTGCCCGGAGATCACCACCTGCGCCTTCCACCGGACCAGCGCGTCGTGCCACGCAGCGCGACTGCGCCCGCTGTGCCGGTCGAACCCACCATGGCTGTAGTCCTGAGGACTTTCGTCCGTCCATCGCAGCGGGATGTGGCAGAACACCACACGGTAGGGCGCCCTGGCCATTTCGTCGCGCGCGAGCATGGTGTCGAGCCAGCCCGCCTGTTCCCGCCGCAACGCATCGAAGGCCACCCGCCCGCCGAAGCTCGGGTGCGTATCGGGCTTGTCCTCCCCCGTGTGCAGGCACACCACGGCGACCGGTCCGGATCGGAACGCGCAGAAGGGCCTTCCTTCCGGGGTGGCGATGAGGTCGGGCATTCTAAAGGCCCAGTGCCCGCGCACATCGTGATTGCCCCAGACCACCAGAAGCGGGCGCCCGCGTGTGATGTCGCGCCCACCCGGATGGAGCAGCGTGGGGATGAGCTGTTCCTCGCGATACCAGTCGTTGCAGGTGTCGCCGTTCCAGAGAAGGAAATCGGCCGCCGGCGTCACGTCGTCCAGGCGGCGGATGGTCTCGTCGTTGACGTGCGTGTCGTTCCATACCACGAAACGCGTCCGCACCGCCCCGGAATCCAGCGTGCGGAACGCCTTCCATTCCGAAGTGACCGCGCGCGTGCCATCCACCGAGGTGGTGATGGACCGCAGGCGATAGGAAACGCCCGGCTGGAAGCCACGCACGCGCACACGCAACGCTCGCGTCCCCTGTGGCACGAATCCGAAGTCCTCCATCGCCGCCATTCCACGCTCGCCGGAAGCGGACTCCCACTCGATGCGTCCGCGGCATAGCTCGCTCACGCCCCAGACCGCCTCACATCCATCCGTCCGCGGCGCTTGCACGACCAGGGGGGTCGAGACCAACGGCGGCTTGGGCGGCGGCGGCTGTTCCCCGGGCGCGGCGACGGTCGGAGAACCGTCTGCGGCACGCGACGTGGCGGTGGCGACCACCACGGCGGACCCGGCCGCCATGCCGTGCACGAAACGTCGGCGATTCATGCCTCCAGCGTAGGAAGCCGACACCGTCTGACAACCGGCGAGTTCGACCGGGATCACTTCCGCTCGGCAATCGCCTGGCGCTCCCAGGCGTCGAAATCTCCATTCCTGGACTGCGCCTCCTCGGTCTCCCCGGAGAGGAACGCGTACGTGCGCGCCCAGCCTCCATCAGGCAGCGCGCGCGGTTGGCGCTCGCGCAGGACCAGGATGGCGCCCACGGCATTGCGATGGGCGGGATCGAAGCGTTCACCAACCGGCAGGAGTTCCAGGGACTCGGGTGGAATGGCGCCGGTTCGCATCGACTCCCACAGGTGGAGGATCATGCCCCGCCTCGGTTCCTCCTCGGGCTTCCATGGCCGATCGAGCGCTGCCCGCAACTCGTTCCAGTTGGCGGGAACTCGGCCCTCCTGCTGCTGGGCCACAGCCTGCACCAGTGAACAGGCCATCGAGACCGCCTGCCGCGAGCGCTCGGAACTGTCCTTGGCCTCCAGTCTCGCCTTGAGCAGATCCGCCTTGGCGCGAGCCGCGACGGCTTGCTGTTGCAGCTCCGCCACGGTTCCGGTCCCGCTCGCCGCAACGGCTCGCGCGCGAAGTTCGCCGATCTCACCGCGCAGCTTCATCAACTCGTGCCGCGCTCCACGCAAACGCTCCAGCTCGCCTGGATCCTCCGCCAATCCTGACTGCACCGCAGAAACCGCCACCGTCGCCGATTCCACCCGCCTCTGCTCGAGTCGCGCCAGTTCCGCCTCCAGCTTCGCGCGCTCGTCCCGCTGCCAGACCGCAACGACTGCGCCCGCAACCATGACGATCATCAGTGGCCCCCATCGCCACCAGGGTCCGCATACCACATCCGGGCGCTGTCCGGTCGCGTTCATTGGTTGCCTCCTGTGTCCCCGGCTCCCACCGCCGCACCTTGCGGAGACGGTTCGGCAATTCCACGCGCCTCACGCTCGCGAGCGGTGAAATCCTCCGTCGGCGACTCCAGCGTTTGGACCGAACCGTCGGCCAGCGCATAGGCGCGTTCCCAGGTTCCATCCGGGCGCCGCCGCGCACTCTTCTCGCGGAACATGAAGAGCTGCGGCTCCGCCTCCGAGATCGGGCGCGGCTGCGGATAAAACTCAAATCTGTCCAGCGCGCGCACGACCTCTGAGGCGTCTCCTCCGAGGATTTCGCGGATCGCGTCGAACGACTCGGGGAGCTTGTCCGCGTTGTCGGTCGCGAAGATGCGCGCGGCCAACCCGAGGTGCTTGAGGTTATTCACCACCTTCGCTCGCGTCTCCCGCAGCTCGGTCTCCTGCTCGGCCTCCACCTTCGCCGCCTCGGCCTCCCCGAGACTCCGCCGAGCCGCGATGAGGGCTGCCGACTCAGGGCGCGCGATCGTACGCCGGAGCTGGGCCGATTCTGCACGCAACCGTTCCAGCTCGGGGAGCAGTCCGCGCAACTGCTCGAGCTCCGCCGCGCTGATCCGCGGAGCCGCGCCAGGATCGGGGACGCTCGCATCGGCCGCCGGTGCGGCGACCATCGACTGCTCCAACTGGGCCAGGCGCGCCTCCGCCTGCTGAAGGCCCGACTGCTGCACGAGGAGCGGGACGGCGATCACGAC
>CAZYJB010000637.1:0-3443 GCA_964647675.1 uncultured Verrucomicrobiota bacterium
CGTCGTCGCGTAAGACGTACGCGCGGTCGTACACGAAGGCGTAGGTGCCGTCGCTGCGTCGGAACCGGTACTCCGCCGACCACGCGGCACTCCCCGATTGGAGGGACTCGCCCAGGCTGCGCCTCGCAGCGTCCGCATCCTCCGGATGAAGACAGGCCTCCCAGGACGAGGCGCGGCCCCGCGGAGATTCGGGGGAATGCCCAAAGACGGACGAGAAATTGGCGTTCCACCAGATGGCGTCCGTCAGGACGTCCCAGTCCCAGATCACATCAGAGGTGGCACGAGTGACCACTTCGAACCGCTGATTGCTGACGCGCAATGCATCCTCGGACCGCTGACGGTCGCGCACCTCCAGTTCGAGATCCTGGGTGCGCTCCCGCACCCGCTCCTCCAACTGGTCGTTCATGCGGCGCAGACGCCCCTCGGCATCGCGCAGGAGCTGATTCTTGCGTGAGAGGGTGAGACCCCACGCCATGACACCTATCCCGCCGACCAGCGAAAACCCTGCCACCCCCATCAGCTTCGTCAGGGTCCACCAGGGAGGCTGCTGCAGCACCCTGATGTCCTGCTCGGTCCGCATCTGGATCTCGAAACGGTCGGGCAGGCCGTACTCGTCGCGGACCTGCCGGCAGACGCCTACGACCTCGACGCGCGAGCCCCGAGGAAACGCCTCGTGACGAGCCCCCTCCTTCCCGTCCCAGACCGCATCGAACAGCATGCGCCCGTCCTGCAGGGAGAGGCGCAGCGCCGAGGCGGAGGTGGAGGCATCCACAACCACGCCTTCCGTCCGCACCAGTCGCCCGACCCGATCCTCGGCCCCTTCGAGATCGGCGTAGAAATCAACCGGCTCGATGTGCCGGCGGGCCCCGGTGCGCCGGTAGTTGCCTTCCCGGAAGACCGGGCGTCCGGCCCGCCACCCGGGCAGACCCACGACTTCCACGACATCGCCCGGGTCCAGGGGGTCATCCTGCCGGGTGAGCACCTCGATCGACCGTTCCCCGTCGGAGATGCTCAGCCACCGCCCGGGCCGCTGGATGAGCACCGTGCCGGAGATTTTGACGCGCTGCGCGATGGCCTGCTGAGCCCGGTACTGGAGGAAGCGGGTCAAACTCTGCAACTCGGCGTCGAAGGCGTCCACGGGTGTCGGTTGCAGGATCTCGATTTGCTCGCGCGAGGGCACACGGAAGCGGATACCCGTGAGCCGGCGCCCGTCGGTGATCGCCTCACAAACGCCGCGCATCCGCACCACGGCGCCCTTCCACGCCACAGGAGCTTCGCCCGACGGCACGTCGGCCTCGAACTCACCCGCGGCAGTCACCAACTCGAGCTGCTCGCGTCCCTGCCCGGCGCGGTGATCGCGCACGTAGGCCTGAATCTCCGACCAGGCGCCGTGCGCGGCGCCGGTCAATGCCTCTTCGAGAATCAGCTTCCGCGCGGCCGGCAGCGAGCGGTTCTGGTCCCCGGACCATTTGGTGCACAGCACATGAGACACGTAAGATCCCGGGCGCGTGGATCCTTCCACCAGGACGCCGATTCCGCTGGCAGGGACGCTGCGATCGTAGTCGGGCGCCAACTCGACGATCACGCCGCCACTGGCGTCCTGCAGATAGAACCGGCGCTCGGCGGCGTCGGACCAGGTGACCACTCCGCGTAGGCCCACCGGGTGCTTCATGGCCGCCTCTTCAGCGTTCAACTCCCGCACCTGCTCGGTCAGCCGTCGCCGGACCATCATCTCACGCAGCGGCAACGCCGGCGACACGGCCCCGGCGCCGACCGCCGGAAGATAGCGCCCTTGCGTCAGGATCACCTCGGCGCCCAAGGTGCGCGGAATTCCCACTGCCTCCACAGGCGTTCCCACCTGCAGGAGAGAAGTCTGACTGGTCAGGATGCGCACCTGGCCGGTCCCGTCCCGAACGGTTAACGAGATCCCAGGTTCCTGCCCGCGCACGGTGCCTTTCACCCGCCTGAGCTGGTTGGTGGGTGCGCCAAAGAGGTCGTCGATCGCACTCTCCCGCGTGTGAAACGCTGGATCATCCCGGATCCATCCGATGACTTCGATGTCCGCGGGTTCGCAGATCCAGATTTCGTACCGCATCGTCGTATCTGGACCGTCACGCTTGATGGAAAGGACTCCACGGAATCGGATCCGCGCGCCCCGCCATTGCGGCACTGCGCCCAGGGGCGACAGGTGAACGATCAGGGATGCCGTCCAGGCAGGCGTCAGGACCGTAAGTCGCGTGTGCGCGGCGTCGACGTCCACCTGGTCATCGACCCAGCCTTCGACAGACACCACCTGAAAATTGAAGGGGGGTGACGGAACCGAATCGCCCGGCAGAACAACCACCTCGTTGGTCGCGGTGCCCACAATGCGGAGGTCGGATCTTTCCCAGAGCACCTCCTGGCGCCCAGGACGCAACCAGCCGTCGAATTCGACCACGTCCCCGGCGCGGAACGGCAATCGGCGCTGGCCGGCCCCGAGATACGCGCCGATCCCGTTCTGGCGGACCCAGATCACGCGCCATTCAGGGTCGTAATAATTCACCTCGAACTGAAACTTCGCGCGGAACTCCCGGTCTCCAGCCGCGGCCCCCATCTGCCAGAAATCCACCAGGGTGGGGATCATCTCTGCTGAAGATGCCGGCCCCGCCGCGGGTTCAGCGCGGGCCGAGGTCAGGAGCGAGGGGATCGCGACGATCGATAGACTCAGAACCGCGAGGAGACCACGCCACCGCCGGCCAGCCCCGTGCCCACGGCACGCGACCCCCGCACCGTGGTGATCAGGCCGGCTCGGTAGGGGCGTGGCATTCAAGGGATTCCAGAAGACGCCAATCCCCGAGGCCACTGATTTCAACCCCAGTTGCAGGAACGTCTTCCCGGCAATCTCCTTATCGGCAACTCCAATTCCTACTGGAGCCGCATGGCTTCAGCCGCCGGCCGATGCCGCGAATCGGAACCCCGCCCGCTCGAACCCGCGCCGCACGTCCGGATCCCGATCCATGATGCGCCAGACCAACCCGCTGCGGAGATTCTCCGCCATGAGCAGCGTGATCCCCACGTCGATCCCCACCACGTCGGGATTCACCCAGCCGGTCCCCGGATGAAACGCATCCACGAACCCGAAGCGCTTCCAGATGCGTGCGCCATAGCGCTCGCGCTGATGGCGCAGCGTGCGAAGGCACTCCGCCGGCAACATCGGCAGCGACCCGGCAGCGGCGCACGGAACGATGGTGCCGTCGAGCGGCCCCGAATCCGGGGGGCCACCCCATCCCACATAACCCTTCGCCGAGTCACTCGACGTCACTCCCCAAAGATCCTCCGACCACCAGGGGAACTGGTCGCGCCGTTCCAGGCTCCAGGCGAAATGCGCCCGCGTCTCTGCCACCGAGTTGGCGAACCAATCCACACCCTGATCGCTACGCCCGCGGATATTGAACCACGCGTGG
>CAZYJB010000638.1:0-3439 GCA_964647675.1 uncultured Verrucomicrobiota bacterium
GCGCAACTCCACCAAAGGTGACCACGCCATTGACCGGGATGGCGCTGGCTGAAACCGCCGAACCAAGTCCTGCCGCCAAGAGGATTGCTTTGCAGTTCATGGATCCCAAGGGTTGGTGCCCGTATTCGCCTCCTCCATTGCCTACCCGCAACAGGCACTGCTCGGGTGGAACGCCATCGAATAGACTCCCGATCGGACAAAAAAGGAAGCTTTATGTTTTGTATTAGGCGCCCCCAGCCAGGGTGCCGGTGCAGGCTAGGTTTCGACTCCCGGGTCCGAGGCCAGGACCTCGACCTCCATACCATTCTAGAGCTTCATCCTTCGTGCCTGCGTGGTTCGTTATCCGGGGAAACGGGACGCTCCCAATCACGGCGTCCGCCGCCGCGCCACGAAGGCGCGCACCTGGTATTCGGTCTGCAACACGCCGTGCAGCTCCTGGCCCTTGAACTCGGCCTTGAACTGCGACGTCGCCGGTTTGTCCTCGAACTGAGCCTGATGAACCGTCTCGAAGCTCAGCCGGCGGCCCTCCAGGCGCCCACCCCGGATCACGCCGCTTCCCGCAGGAAAGACGACCGATCCGAGCACTTCCTTTTCGCCCTCCTGCATGACACGAAAATCGAGCACGACCTGAAACGGCTCGCGCCCGGGATTCTCGACCTCGGCAACCCAACGTCCGGCAAGCTCTGGAATCTTTTCCCGCCGCCTCGCGTACCAGAAGCCCGCCACCGTGACCACCAGCACCACGCTCACGGCGGCCAGCACCCGGCGGCGACCTCGCGCCACCTCGTCCGCAGCACGCCGCTGCTCCGGCAGGTGGGTGGCAACGGCACGCACCAGATCCTCGGCCTCGGCATCGAACCGCGTGTCGCTCACTTCCATCGCCTGCCGCAGCACCAACCCGCGCATCGAATCCGGAAGCTCGGAAGCCGCCGGCATCCGCGCGCCCTCCACCAGGATCGGAACGATCGGAATCCCACGCTGCAACGCCGCTTCGATCTCGGCCCGCACAAAATCCGCCGGGTCTTCAATGCGCCGCCGCCCGCCGGCGTCCGTCGCCGTGAGCCACTGATCCCCGATGAGCGCGATGAGCACGTCGCACGTCCCGACGCGCTCCGAGATCGCGCGGGCGAAGTCCTCGCCGGGTCGGATGGTGTCGACATCCATGAACACCGCCTCCCGCCCGAACCGCGACGCGAGCCGGTCGAAGAGCCGGCCGGCATGGCCCGCAGTGTCGCCGCGTCGATAGCTCAGGAAAATCACCGCCCCACTAGGTAGGCCCACGACCGCACTCCCGCACTCCCGAAGGCCGGTCTGTTCCCTCCCCACGCAAAGTCAAACCCGGGGACCCTCTCACCGGGCCTTGGTGAGACTGCGCAGGAATCACGCCGCCACCGACGCGCCCGCCTGCCGTTCCAGCTCTTCGATGCGACGCCGGAGGTCGCGACCCACCCACCATTTTCGGGTCAGCGCGTGCGTGAGTTGCAAAACCTCGATGGGTTCGAAGGGCTTTCTGAGGATAAACAGACTGTCGCTCTCTCCCAGCTTCCGAAGGATGTCCGCCCAGGAGTGGTCGGAGTAGGCGGAGCAAAGGACCACCTGAAGATCCGGCTGCGTCTGCCAGAGCCGCGTGATGGTCTCGACCCCATCGCAGCCAGGCGGCATCCGCCCGTCAACGTAGGCCAGGGCATACGGACGATCCTCGGCAAGCGCCTGGTCGACTTTCGCGATGCCTTCGGGGCCCTGCCAGGCGGAGTCGATCTCGAAAAGATCCCCGTCCACCCGCGGCGCCTCGACATCGTCAAAGAGATCGGACGCCAGCGTATCCGCGGTGGAAGGCGTGCCGCGCGTCAGCAGTATCTTCCGGAAGTCATCGTGGATCGCGGAGTTGTCGTCGATCACGAGGATGCGATGGCGCGTTTCCATGGTCGGGGTCAGGGATCGGAGTGTGTGTCGGGATGGAAATGCACAGGAAGCTCGAGCTGGAACGTGGCGCCACATCCCGCCCCTTCGCTGTGGACGGAGAGTTTGCCCGAAAGCTCCTTGGCCGCGATGGCTCCGCTGTGGAGGCCGAAGCCATGCCCGTCCCGGCGGGTGGTGAACCCATGCTGGAAAAGGCGCGTCAGGTTCTCGCGCGGGATGCCCACCCCGTTGTCGGTGACCTCGATGCGCACGATCCCGGGCCCGGGGGCGTGGATCCGGACCGTCAACCGGCGTCCCTCCGTGCGATGCTCCAGCGCGTGCTTCGCGTTGCTGACGAGATTGATGAGGATCTGCAGCGCCTTGTGGCGGTCGGCGACGATCTCGGGCACGGACTGGTAGTCGCGCACCACTTCGATGTGATGTCGCGTGAGGGAATCGGCACCGAGGCGAAGCGCGTCGTCCACCAGCGCCGCGACGTCGATGCGCTCGGTCACGCCGGAGACCTTCGCGTAGGCCTGCTGCGCGACGACGATCTGTTTGATGTGATCGACGTTGTGCTGAAGGTTGCGCGCCTCCTCCGTGAGCGCCCGCCGGCCTTCGGTCAGATCATTGGCCAGGGCCGCAAGAAAGGCGGGCACCTGACGCCCCTTGGGATGCGTGCCGAAAAACGCTCCCAGATTCTCGCGATGCTCGTCGAAGAGCGCGACCAGACGATCGAGGTGGGCGAGGCGAAGGGACCGCAGCCCGTCCCCAATGAGCGTGGCCGAGACGTTCACACTGTTGAGCACGTTCCCGACGTTGTGCAACACGCCGGTCGCAACCTCCGCCATCCCGGTCTGGCGCGACGCCTCGAGCAACCGAAGGTTCATGGCCTTGAGTTCGGCCGCCACACGCTTCTGTCCGGTCACGTCCTCGACCGTGCCTTCGTAGCCGATGGATCGACCCTCCGCATCGCATAAGACCCGTCCGTTCTCGCGGACGTGAATCTCGGCACCATCGGAGCGGCGCCAGACCGATTCACGACCCCGCACGTCGCCAGACGCTGCCGGCGCCGCAGACCGCCCCTCGGCGATGGGACCCCGAAAACGATCCAGCCCGGTGGCTGCCAGCGTCTCGACGGACTCGAGTCCCAGCAACTGGATCAGAGTGGGATTGGCCATTTCGACGCGGCCCTCCTGATTCTGACGGAAGATGCCGATCGGGGCGTTCTCGACGAGGGTACGAAACCGCTCCTCGCTCGCGCGCAGCGAGGTCTCTGCACGCTGCCGCTCCCCAATCTCAGCCTCGAGGTCGTGCGTGCGCTCGCGCACGCGGTCTTCCAGCGCATTCAGTAGCTCGGTATTGCGGTGCTGCTGTTCGCAGATGCTCCGCATTTCCCGGCGGGAGACCGTGCACATCCACGTGAGCACGCACACTTCGAAAACCACCCAGCCGGAATGCTCCAAGGTCCGCCAGGCGCTCTCAGAAGTGACGCCATAAACCGACTCCGGGTACCAAAGACCGCGCAGCAGGTGGTCGA
>CAZYJB010000639.1:0-3438 GCA_964647675.1 uncultured Verrucomicrobiota bacterium
TCATGGAATACGGCAACGGCATTGTGGGCGATATGTGCGTGCACATGCTCGACACCGCGCGCTGGATGGTCGGCCTTGGCTGGCCCAAGCGCGTCAGTTCCTACGGCGGCATCTTCGTGCAGAAGGACGGCAAGTCGAACATCAGCGACACGCAGACCGCGACCTTCGAGTACGACGGTCTCTCCGCCGTCTGGCAGCACCGCACCTGGGGCAGCGCCCCCGATCCCGACTATCCCTGGGCCGTCTTCATCCACGGCGAAAAAGGCGTGCTCAAGGCCAGCACGATGCGCGCGGACTTCATCCCGCACGACAACAAGGAGAAGCCGATCCACTACGATTGCGTCTACGAGCGGGAGAAATTCCCCGAGGACAACACCGAGAAGGACATCGAGTTGAACGCCGCGCCGGCCACGCGCTTGCACATGCTCGACTTCCTCGCCGCGATCGAGAAGCGCGGGCGTCCAGTCGCCGACATCGAAGAGGGACACATCTCCACCGCGTCCTGCATCCTGGCCAACATCGCCATGCAGACGGGCCGCACGCTGGCCTACGACCCCACCACACGGAAGGTGAAGGACGACCGCGAGGCCACCCGCCTCCTCCAGCGCGCCTATCGTGCGCCGTGGAAGCATCCCGGCGCCCGCCTCTGAGGCGCAATCCCCTACGGCACCACGACGCGCGCGCGCAGGTACAACGGCCCTGCCTCCACGGGCAGGGCCACCTCCGTCTCACGGGCAACCGCCGGAAACTCGAGCCCAGCCTCGCCCGCCCCCCACGCCTCCCATTCCTCCGCGCCCGGATCGCGCGTCGACTCCAGCATCACGCCCATTCCCGCCGGCTGATGGTACCCCAGCCGCACCCCGGTCGACGCCGCCTCCCGCTGCACGCGCAGACGCCAGCCATCTCCCGGCGTCGCCGGATCCGTTCCGGTCAGAAACTCGAGGTAATCGGAGGCGCCATCCAAATCCGCGTCGCGCGTGCGGTCCGCGGCCGCGGCCACGGCATCCCCGAAGCGCACGCGCAGCCAGTCGGGGAACGATGCCTTCCCCGCCAACTGCGTCACCCATCGCTGCAAAAGCGCCAATCCCGGCGCGTCCACAACCCCCGACGAAATGGGCGGCATGCGATCTGCGCCCGTCGTCTCAACCCGGCGCACGAGCGCTGAATGCTCCGTGTCCCCCGGCACCACCACTTTCAGGTCAGGCCCGCCCGAGGCATCGTTGAGCGCGCCGAGAATCAGTCCGGCCCCCTCGGTGGGCGTCTCCAGGCGCGTATCGAAGAACCCTCCGCCCACCGTGCCGCCCGGTCGATGGCAGGGCGCGCAGTTCACCGCGAGATAAGAACGCACACGCGCCTCGAGGCTGACGGTCTCGTTGGTCACCGCCGGATGCCGCCGCCACGTTTCCGATCGCGACGGCGGCTGGGTGAAATATCCCGCCTCGGCCAGCACCGCGATCTGGTCCCGGACTGCGCCACCGGACTCGGCCACGGTCCGTGCCATCTGCGCCGTGTCGAAGGACAACGACCCCCCGGCGGAGGCGTTGTGGCAGGCCAGGCATTCCGCGCGACTCGGGAACCGCCAGTCCAGTGTCCGCGTGGTGTTCCCGTCGGACACCAGGAACGACCGCGTCTCGCCTTCGTCGCGTACCAGGACCGCATTCGTGGCCGAGGTCCATCGGTAGGTGATGCCATAAACGCCGTTCGTCTGACGCACGACGAATCGCGTTTCCACCCGCTGACGGCGGTCGTCGGGCCCGGGTCCGGACGCCAACTCGAAATGCTTCACCCACACCGTTCCCACCGGTGTCGACCAGGCGCCGGTCTCCGCGAAGGTGATCCGGTTGGTGCCCGGAACATGAAACCACCGCCGCTTCTCCGCGCCATCCGACCAGAAAGGCAGGTTCACCTCGTAGGGCATCACGCCCGCTACGGGGACCAGTTCCCGCAGATCCGAAAATGCCCCGGTGTCGGCCAGCGTCGCAGGCAGGGGCTGCCCGCCGGCCATTCCTGGAACCAGGCGCAGAACCCGACCGCCATCCAGGTCCGCCAGCAGCACGTCTCCGTCCCGCGGATCGCGCCCAAACCCCGCGATACCCACTTCGCCCAACAACCGCTCGACCACCGGCGTTCCCGCGGCGGTGCGACGCAGGCTCCACACATTGCCGCTGACGTAATCCGCAAACAGGTAGGCGCCGGTCAGCGCGGGGAACCGCGAACCTTGGTACACGATGCCACCCGTGATGGAGCGTCCCTGGGTCGGACCGCTGCCATGGGAATAACTGTGCAGCGGCGCGACGTGGTGGAAGGCCGGATCGGTCAGGAACCCGACTGGCGCGCCAGAACGCGGACCCGCGATCGGTCCCTCGCGATAGGGCCAGCCATGATTAGCGCCGCGCCGCGTCACATAGATCGACTCGCGCGCGTTCTGTCCGACATCCGCCACCCACAGCTCCCCCGTGACTGGGTCGAACGACGTGCGCCACGGATTGCGCAGGCCGACCACGAAGAACTCGGTGCGGACTCGCGTGCGGTCCGGGATCGGGCGTCCCAGAAACTCGGTCGCGCCCACGAAGGGGTTGTCCGCCGGCACTCGGTACGCGCCCGGAAACGCCTCGTTGGCAGGATGCGCATTCGGCGGGAGCGAGCCGGAACGTTCGTCCACGTCCAGGCGCAGGATCCCGGCGAAGAAGTCCTTCGTGATGGTCTGGCCGTTGTTGTACTGGTCGTTCCCGCCCCCTTCATCCCCGAGCGAGACATAAAGGAAACCATCCGGCCCGAACTGCAAATCGCCGCCGTTGTGATTGGAAGCTTCGTCGAATTGTTGGAAGAGCACCGTCTCGGCGGTAAGCGCTCGATGCGGATTGTCCGGCGCCACGCGGAACTCACTCAACCGATCGTGCAGGCGGTTGGTCTGCCCGCGCGTGGTGGCACGCAGGGTGCGGAACACGAAGAATCGGCCGTTGTTCGAGTACCCGGGATGGAACGCGAGGCCGAGCAGTCCCTGTTCCCCGCCGAAAACTGTGGAGCCGGTGAGATCGAGGAACACGGTCCGGGTGGGCATTGCCAGGTTGGTGACCACCACGATGCGCCCGGGCTGTTCGACGACGAAGAGGCGGTTCGTCTCGCCCGGCGGGCTGGTGATGACCACCGGATTGCTGAACTGGAGCGATCCCAGGGCGGACTCGAGCGCGCTCGCGGGATGCAGCGGCAGGCGCAAAGGCGGACTGGGTTCACGCGATCCCGGCTGGACCTGCGCCTTCACGGCCACGGCCGCACCGAGACAACCCATCAACCAGGACAACAGGATCCGCAGCATGCCGCGAAGCTGACCTTGAAGTGCGCCGCAGGCAAATCACCCCTGCTTCCTCGTCGCCGTCGCCGTCGCCGTCGCCGTCCAGGCGGCGCTCACCCGCCTCCGGCGACTCCCTTTGCCAAAGC
>CAZYJB010000640.1:0-3438 GCA_964647675.1 uncultured Verrucomicrobiota bacterium
CTTTACAAGGCCAGCCTGCGTCCGATTGGCTGGCGACGAGACTATGCGAACGTCCCGCGCCTGCTTCAACATCCTTTTGTCGTGCCTGCTGTTGTCCGGGTTCGTGGCGCCGGCCGCGGAGGATGCCGTGGACAAGCCAGCCCAAACCGGGAAGCCGGCGAAGAAATCGCGAAAGCCAAAGCCGGTGAAGCATGTCCGCGTCTATGTGGAGACCCGACATGACATCGCCGAGCGCAGTCGGCCGGTCGGGCACGCTGGCGTTCCAGGTCGAGAAACTGCCGATTCTCAACGAGGTGCATGTCGAGCAGGCGGCGCTCATCGAAGAGACCGGCACGCACCAGGTGGAGCTGAAATTCAATTCCCTGGGTGCGCGCGTGCTCGAGGCCTACTCCGCCGCCGCGGTGGGGAAACATTTCGTGGTGATGACTGAGATCGACGGTGAGGCCCGCTGGATCGCCGCACCGCTGATCCGCCGTCGCATCGGCGACGGTGCCCTCCGATTCGTGCCGGACGCCTCACGCGAGGATATGGACCGCCTGGTCGGCGGCCTGAACGAGGCCATCGCGAAGAATAAGAAGCGCTGGCTGAACTGACTCGAATGCGCCGGGACGCCGGCGGGTCCAAGGCCAAGCCGTGTTCGATCACGCGACCCACTTTCCCGTGATTTCCTTCCTGCGATGGGCGTGGCGCTTTGGCCGGGCCCTGGCTGTGGCGGGGCTGGTTTCGACCTGCGTTCCCGGTCTCGCGCAGGTGTTCCGCCTTCCCACCGACAACGACGCGCTGCTGGCGTCGGGCGGGTCGGCACGATTCTTCGCCCCCACGGCCGGGCGCACTTGGGAGGCCGGGCAATTCGGCTGTGTGCGTTCGGAGGGGTGGCAGATGCACGAGGGCATCGACATTCTGGTCACCCGCCGCGATCGCCGGGGCGAACCACTCGACGAGGTGCGCGCTGCGGCGGGGGGCGAGGTGGCCTACATCAGCCGAAAATCCGGCCTGTCGAACTACGGCATTTATGTGGTTTTGCGCCACCGCACCGAGGGGCTGGAGGTCTTCACGCTCTACGCCCACCTGCGCGAAGTGCGGGCCGATCTGTCGTCGGGCAGTCGCGTGCGGTCCGGGGAACGCCTGGGGACCATGGGGCGTACCACCAACACGCGCTCTCCCATCACGCGCGACCGCGCGCACCTGCATTTCGAGATCGATCTGCTCGTCAACGACCGCTTTTCCACCTGGCTCAAGGCACGTGAACCTCAGGCGCGCAACGATCACGGGGTCTGGAACGGACGGAATCTGCTCGGACTCGACCCCGCCGAAGTTTACCGCGCACAACAGCGGCTCGGGAGCCGGTTCAGCCTTCTCACCCACGTGAGGAATCAGGCGGAGATGTGCAAGGTGCTGGTGGCCGACACCTCCTTTCCCTGGCTGCGCCGCTATCCCATGCTGATCCGCCGCAATGCCGTCGCTGAGCGCGAGGGGATCGTGGCTTACGAGGTCTCGCTGAATTACAACGGCCTGCCGTTCGCCCTCCTGCCGCGCGCGCGTTCCGAGATCAAAGGAACCGTGTCCACGCGCCTGATCAGCGTGAATGAGGCTGAGTACCAGCGGCACCCGTGCCGCAAGCTCGTGTTCCGCAAAGGGCAGGCGTGGGTGCTGACCGCGGCGGGCAACGAATTGATCAGCCTGCTGACCCACTAATCCGCCCGCCGCCGGATGGAAGGATCAGCGAGCGGGCGTGGCGGCGCGCAGGCTGTCCAGGTTCAACTCGCCTGCGCGCTGGATGTGGACCCTCCGGTCAGCCGTGTGCGATCCGGCGACGTAGATCGTTCCGTCCAACGTGTAGGTGGCGGTTCGCGCCTGTCCCAGTTCGTGGAGGAGCCGCGCGAGGGCCAGATTCCTGAGATGAACTTCCACGTCGTGGGTGGCGCTGCCCAGCCGGGGAATCTCCATTCCGTCACTCGCCAGAGCGCGGCCAAGGCGCAGCCCGTTCACGGTGAGTTTGTGGGACGCGCCCGTGACGCGGAGGGGAGCCGCGGTCAGGTTGTCGTAACGCACCGACACCACGGCCGTGGTTTCGAAGACCGTCGCGTCGACGAGGCGCAGGTTGGTCACGGCGACTTCGAGCGGCGGCTCGGAGGGGGTGCTGACACAGCCGCCGAGGAGGGAGGCGGCGGCGGCGGAAAGCAGCGCAGCGCGCCAGGTGGAGTGCTTCATGGCGGGGGTCACTCAAGGCTCTTCAGGAAGGTGTCCGCGCGCGAGATCGAGGTGTTCATCTCGCCAAGGAGACGGTCGATCTCGGTCTGGATGTTCACGGCCTCGCCCTTCAGGGAGGCGATCGCCTGGGCGTTGAGGTTGTGCTTGAGATAGAGCGTGTAGTCGCGGAACTGGGTCAGCACCGGGTGCATGGCGGCCTCCGCCTTCTTCAGCGCCGCACTCATCTCGGCATAGCGCGCCTGGGTTTCGCGCAGCTTCTGGCGGCTCGCGGAAGCCATGCTCGGAGTGCTGATCTGGGCGATCTCCTTGTCCCACTCGGAGAACAGGTCCTCGGCCACGGTCTCCATCGAGCGGATGCGCTTGGTCACGGCATCGGCCCGGGCCTGGGAATCGTCGAACTCGCCCTGGAGCTGCCGGTATGCCTTCTCGAGATTGCCGCCGTCGAACTGGTAGATCTCCTTGAGCTTGGTCAGCGCGTCCTTGAACTGCTCGCTGGCCTCCTTTTGTTCGTCGCGCGCTTCGACCACGCGCTCTTTGAGAAGATCGCGCTTGTGGTAGCCGAGTTTCTCCCAGGTCGCGTAATAGGCCGTGCTGCAGCCGGTGGCAGCGAGGAGGAGGGGCGTGAGGAGCAGCCACGCCAGGAAACTGGAACGATGGAGCGGGTGCAGGGGCGTCGCGTTCATGGGCGTTGGGAATCGATGCAACGGGCGGGACACCAATGGGGCGTTCCACGGCGAAACGCAAGTGGGTCCGCGGCGCAGCCCGTCGACTCCGCGCGCCGGGTTGCCGTGGAAAGGGCCCGGACGACGGTCGTCCGGGCCCGCGATCGAGTCGGTTCCGCAGCGCCGGCGGTCACTGGAACTTGTAGTTGATGCCTGCGATGAGCTTGAGGTCGTTGCTCTCGCGGCCAGGCGCGGGATCGCTCACGTACCAGTCGGTCAGCACCACGCGCAGGGCCATCTTCTTGGTGAGGTCGGCCTCCACACCGATCTCGCCGGTGAGGAAGTAGCTCGAGAACTCATCGACCTTGGGCTGGTACTCGAACGACTGCCAGATGCGCGCGCGGTCACTGAGCTTGTGGGTGAACTTCTCGCCGAACCGGATGGTGGCGTAGTCGCGCGCGTCGTTGCCGATCTTCTCCCAGACATAGCCCGGACCCGCCTCGACGCTGAGGGTCGTGCGGTCGTTCTTGATGAGGTAATAGCCGACACCGGCGGTGAGGGGGAC
>CAZYJB010000641.1:0-3435 GCA_964647675.1 uncultured Verrucomicrobiota bacterium
CGTCACATCGAGCGCGGCGGTGATCGCCGCGAGGCCGGACCCGGTGGTGATATCCTGGAAGCGCCAGTTGCCTTCGTTGCGAAAGAGCTTCGAACCACCGCCGAGCCCCGCGAGGAACACATCGACGGTGCCATCGCCGTCGACATCGCCTGCCGTCACGCCGGAGCCATTGAGGTAGATCTGGTTGGTGGTGAAGCGCTCGACGGGCAGCACGTTGGTGAAGGCCAGGCCCGTGACGGGGGTTGGCATGCGCTGCAGCAGGGCGCCGGCGGGGAGCGAGGGTGGACGCAGGGGGGTGAGCCGGGCGCCCCGTTGCGGGGAGGCAGATTCGGCGGCGTTGCCGAGGGATGAGATTCCAAGGAGGAGCGCCACGAGGGTTGGTCGGCGGGCGGTCACGAGCGCTGACTGGAGGCACCCGGGAGCCCAACTAGGAGCTCCGAGGAGGCCGGCGCCGGACGTCCTTCCCGCAGAGCCCGCCGCAATCTTCGGACGAGCTCTGGAGGCGTGCGAGGGCATCAGTGGGGCGGGCCAAGGATGCGGGCAGCACCGGGAGGAGGCAGGCAAAAAAGAAAGGGGCCGGGCTCAGTGCCCGGCCCCTTCTTGAAAGGACCCTGGGTAAGGTCGCGCGTGTGCCTCGGACTCAGTTGCGCGCGCGGAAGTAGGTCTGCGCGGCCGAGGTGGGGCTGGAGAACGGGCTGGTGGCTCCCGTCACATCGCTGAACGGACCCGTGACGGCGGTGGCGCTCTGGAGCGTGCCCTTGTAGACGATCGAGATGCCGGCCGCCGAGCGCGTGATGCTGGTGATCTCGGGCTTCGTCGGCGACACGTCGATCGCGCCGGTCGGCGCGACGAGCTGCACGGCGTTGATCGGCGCGCGCGGCGTGCCGCTGAAGCCGAGGCCGTTCTCGGTCGTGCCCTCGATGATGATGGCCGGCGCGGTCAGGCCCTTGAACACCACGTAGCTGGCCAGGTCATAGGTCGCCACGTCGGTCGAGGTCGCGCGTTTGTAGGCGGACGGATTGCGATCCGATTGCGCGTACACGTAGGGCTTGAGTTCGGTGCCGTTGAGATCGGTCACGCGATAGGCGCCACCGCGCTCCTGCACGCCACCGAGGCCGTACACGACGACATCGTAGCCGCCGGCGGAGCCGGTGAGTTGGGCGGGGAGGCCCGCCACGGTCACCTTGGTGGTGCTGGAGTTGTTGGTGTCGAGATAGCCCGCGAGCAGCGCGCGGTCAGAGCCGGCAAAGCCGTTGTTCTCTTCACCGATGCCGGTCGAGGCCCAGGTGTTGGGGCAGGTCCACTCCACGGTGGCCGTGGAGGCGGTCGAGGTGCCTCCGACGTCCGCGACGAGCGGCACAGGCGCCTCGGAGGAGGCCAGGGAGGCGACGGAATTCCAGTTGGCCTGGGCCACACTGTCGACGCCGGCGATCTCCTTGGGCCCGACCGAGGTGTTCGCCCCGTTGCGGAAGTTCACACCGATGGAGTAGGTCTGCCCGCCACGCGCCTTGTTGGGCTGGTAGTCGCCGTAGTCGCGGTAGCGCGCCGTCCAGAGACTGCGGAATTCCTCGGGCAGGTTTCCGTTCTCCGGCCCGAACACCATGCCGACGTACATTTTTGCCGCGAGCGGACCGTCGGGCAGGGAGGCATCGGCCGGGTTGAATTCGGTCTGGTTGAACTCGAACCACGTGACGGCATCGGCCGAGCGGTACATGTGGATGATGTCGCCTTCGCGGCGCAGGCGCAGCCAGGCGTTGGGATAGAGCGGCGTGCCGCCGCCGCTGCTGCTGGAGGTCGGACCACCGATGGAGAGGCGGCGGTTGGTCTCAAAGGAGAAATTCGACGCGGTGCCGTCGGCCTTGATGGTCGGGTTGGCGTGCACCTGCTGGTAGCGCGAGGCCGTGGCATCGAGCGCCTCCAGGGTTTCACGGGCATGGAGGCCTGCGCGTGCCCACTGCGAGGAGGGATCCTGGTATTCGACGCGGACAATTTTGTCGAAATCGCCGGTGACTTCCTCGTAAACGAACGTGACGTCGTCGGAGGTGCCCCAGAACGCATTGCCGCCGGAGCTCACATTGAAGCCATCGTCGCCGACATGAACGGCCGAGCCCGGGAAGGCGGAGTTCTCGTTGCCGAGCACCGCGGTGATGAGACGGGAAACGGTGAACTCCTTGCTGGTGGCGGCCATGACATTTCCCTTCACGTCGGCCACGCCGGTGACGGTGACGGTGTACGAATTCCCGGCGGTGAGGCCGGTGGTCTGGAGAAGGACACCGCTTTCGAGCGCTTGCTTGCCGCTGGCGTTGTCGAGCACGCGCACCCCTGTGACGGTGCCGGCGCTCAGCGAAAAGTTGCCGGCCACGACGGAGTCGGCCTTGATCTTTTCGTCGAAGATGATGCCGACTTCGACGGCGGTGCCCTTCCGCGCGCCGCCCGCGGCGGCGATCTTCGGCGGAACCGTGTCGCTGCTCACGGTGAGCGTGACTTCAGACGAAATGGCCTCGGCACCCGGGACGACGATCTTGACGGAGTATTTCGCGCCGTTGTCGGCGAGCGCGAGGATCGGCGTCGTGTAGGAGGCCGAGGTGGCGCCGGCAATGTCGCTGCCGTTCTTGCGCCACTGATAGGCCGGCGGGACGATGCCCGTGAATTCCGCCGCAACGGTGAACGACGCCGTGACGCCTTCGATGGTGGTCACCGCAGTGGGCTGCGTGGTGATGGTCACCGTGCCCACAGGCAACATGGTGGCGATCACGCTGCCCGTGAAGGCCGAGGCCGTGCCGTTGGCCGGATCATCGGCGGTATCGAGCTTGAACGTGGCCGAGAAATTGTCGCCGCCGCCGCCTTCGTGCTGGATGCCTTCGATGTAGTAGCGCCGGTCTTTAACGAGCGAAATGGTCTCGAGGGTATCGGAGCGCTTGAGGGTCGGGTCGCCGGCATTGTCCGTGCCGTCACCGGTGTTGAGCCACTGGCGGTTGTTGCTCCATTGGCTCTCCGACGCGATGACTCGCTTGTTCGCCGGATTCTCGTCGGTGCTCAGGTAGAGGTCGGCGTCGTCATCGGCGGCCACGAAGAAAACGTAGTTGCCGGTGGCAGGAGCGATGAAGAAACCACTGATGCGCTGCGCGTAGTTGTCCGCGACGCCCTGCGGCGCTTCGAAGGAGTCGAGCGCGGTCACCGAGGCGGGTGCGCCCGCGGTACCGTCGGCGACGGTGGCTCGAGTCGCTCCCGGGAAGAATTCCCTTTTTAGCTTGCCGGTGACGAGTGCGTCCGCTGCGTGAGCCGCGGTGGTCGCGGCTGCGGTGAGGCTTAACAGCAGGAGCCCCCTCGTCCAGGATGCTACCCGCTGCCTCAGTGTCGTTTGCTGCATGATGTTGGTTGGTTTTGCACCGCCCCGGACGACAGGTCTCCACGAGCCCGGTTTTCGATGCCGCC
>CAZYJB010000642.1:0-3426 GCA_964647675.1 uncultured Verrucomicrobiota bacterium
GTGTCGCTTCGGCAGGGGTGCGTGAACGGATTCCTATTGGTCGCGTAGGCTGTGCACCGGATTCGAACACCGGAGCACCGAATGAATGGGAACGGATTTTCAGCGACTGACCTGACCGCACTGCAGCGTCAAGTAACCGCTTGGCGGCGAGCCCAACGAGGGCGATCTCGTTTACCTGACGATCTCTGGGCCGCCGCCGCGGCACTGGCCGGGTCCGAGGGGGTTAGTTGGGTCGCCCGGGCTCTTCACCTCGACTACTACCGGCTCAAGCGGCGTTGCGCGGAAGGGGCCGGCAACGCGACCAAGCCCGATCGCCCGCCGACCTTCGTGGAAGTGGAGTTGGGACCCTCGCTCCCGGAGCCCACCGGTCGGTGGCGCATCGAACTGCGGGACGGATCTGCCCGTTGCGTGGCGATTGAGATCGGGCACGACCTTCCCGCGTTGGTGGCCGTCGTCGAAGCGTTCTGGAGCCACCGGCCATGATCCAGATCACCCCGCAGATGCGCATCCTGCTGGCGGTGGAACCGGTGGATTTCCGGAAGGGCATCGACGGTTTGGTGGCGGTGTGTCGCGCGGCTTTGGGGGCCGATCCTCTGGCGGGCGCTTTGTTTGTTTTCCGAAGTCGAAGACGCCACGCGCTTAAACTGCTGACCTATGACGGACAGGGTTTTTGGCTCTGCCAAAAGCGGTTGTCCGCCGGCCGATTTGCTTGGTGGCCCAGCGGCGGGGACCGCGGTGCGGTGCGTTTGGATCCCCATCAGCTGCATTTATTGCTCTGGAACGGGGATCCCTCCCGGGCCGGAGCGGCACCGATGTGGCGGGCCTTGCCGATGCCGGGATGATTTCGGGAGGTGCAGGATGTCAGCGCGCAAAACCACTTGCGTTCCATCTCCACTGCCGCTACGCTCCCGGGCATGTCGACGGCGGCATTGCTCCGTTACCGCGGCCGGAGTGTGGACTCCGGCGACATCGCCTTCATTCGCCGGCTCATCGCCGAAAACCCGGATTTGAGCCGTCGTCGGCTCTCGGCCCGGCTTTGCGAGGCGTGGAACTGGGTGCAGGCCAACGGCGCCCTGTGCGACATGGTGTGCCGAGGCCTCATGCTGGCCCTTCACCGGGCCGGCCACATCGAGCTTCCGGCCAAGCGCTACTCGGTCCCCAACAACGTCGTGGCGCATCGCCGCCCGGCACGGGAGTTGCCGTTCGATCAGGAGCCCATCACCGGAACCCTGGCGGAACTGGGCCCGCTGCAACTGCGTCAAGTGCGCCGAGCCGAGGGCGAAGGAGTCTTCGATCAACTCCTGGCCGACCACCACTACCTCGGCTACCGCCGGCCGGTCGGCGAGCATTTGAAGTACCTGGTCAGTGCCGGTGATCGGCCGGTGGCTTGCCTGGCGTGGTCGAGCGCCCCCCGGCACCTGGCTCCGCGTGACCAGTTCATCGGTTGGAACAAGGAAGAGCGGATCCGAAGTCTCCACCGAATCGCCTACAACACCCGCTTCCTGATCCTGCCCTGGGTGAAGGTGCCGCACCTCGCCAGCCATCTGCTGGGCAGAGTCGCCCGAGCCATCAGCTCCGATTGGCAGGGGCTCTATTGCCATCCGATCGAACTGCTGGAGACCTTCATCGATCCGGGCCGCTTTCGCGGCACGTGTTACCGCGCCGCCAACTGGTTCTGCCTCGGACGCACCACCGGCCGCGGACACCAGGACAGCACCAACCGGCCCAACCGCCCGCTCAAAGAGTTGTGGGTCTATCCGCTGCGACCGGACTTCCGCGCCCGGTTGCTCCGCGACGATGGCTGAGCCCCCGCAGTTCAAGGTGCTCGAACTGACGGCCGAAGAGCGTCAGGCCTTTCTCGGGCGGGTGCGTCCCGGCTGCGTGGTCAGTGAGCAGGATTACCGTTTCATCGAAGGCATGATCGTCGGACTGCCGGACGTCCTCGCACTCATCGATCATCGGGGCATGACCATCAGCCGGCTCCGTCAGTTGGTGTTTGGAGCGCGCACGGAAAAGACCGCGACCGTCTGTCCCGCCCCCGCTGGGACCGGCGCGGTGACCCATCCGGCAAATCCTCCACCACCCAGGCGCCGCGGAAAGGGTCACGGTCGGCACGGAGCTGGCGCATATCTTGGAGCGCAGCGGGTGAGGGTCCCGCACCCGAAGTTGCACGACGGAGGACTTTGTCCGGACTGCCGCCGCGGCAAACTTCACCCCCTGTCTCGCCCCGGCGTGGTGGTGCGCATCGTCGGGCAGGCGCCCCTGGCGGCGACGGTCTTCGAACTGGAGAAGTTGCGCTGCGCGACCTGCGGCCAGGTCTTCTCGGCCCCGGCGCCCGCGGCCGCTGGAGCCGAAAAGTACGATCCCACGGTCGGGGCCCTGGTGGCGGTACTGCGCTTTGGCAGCGGCGTGCCCTCCTACCGCCTGGCCCAACTCCAGCAGAGTCTGGGCATCCCGTTCCCGGCTTCCACCCAGTGGGAACTGGCCGCCGAACTCGCCGACGTCGCCACGCCCGCCTTTGAATCCCTGGTCCGTCAGGCCGCCCAGCGTGGGGTGATCCATAACGACGACACCACCATGCGCGTCGCCAGTCTGCGCCGGGAACCGGCCCCGCTCTCGGACGCCGATAATCCCAAACGAACGCGGACGGGCATCTTTACCACGGGCATCCTGACCGGCGGCGACGCTCCCCCCATTGCGTTGTTCTTCACCGGTCATCAGCACGCCGGCGAAAACCTTCAGGACCTCATGGATCAGCGCGACCGCCACCTGCCCGCGCCGATCCAAATGTGCGACGCGCTCTCCCGCAATGAGCCGGGGGAGTCTGCCACGCTGTTGTCCCACTGCCTCGCCCACGGCCGCAGACAGGTGGTGGACATCGCGACCAGCTTCCCCGTCGAAGCGCGTCACGTCCTGGAATGCCTGCGTGCAGTCTATCATCACGACGCCCGGGCTCGTGCCGAGCGCTTAACCGCCGAGCAACGTCTCCAGCTCCACCAGAATCTGAGCCGGCCGATCCTCGACGACCTACACCGCTGGCTGCGTGACCAGATCGACCAGAAGAAAGTCGAACCCAACTCCACTCTCGGCGGTGCGTTCAAGTACCTGCTCAACCACTGGGATCCCCTGACTTTGTTCCTGCGCGTCGCCGGGGCGCCGCTGGACAACAACATCTGCGAGCGGGGTCTGAAGATGGCCATCCTGCACCGGAAGAACTCCCTCTCGTACAAGACCCAACGGGGAGCCCAGGTGGGGGATCTCTTCATGAGCCTCATCCACACCTGCCGCCTCAACGGCATCAATCCCTTCGAGTACCTCGTCGCACTGGCCCGCCATCCCACCGAGGTCGCTCGAAACCCGGACCGCTGGCTGCCTTGGACCTACGCGGAGACGCTCGCGTCCGACACGAGCTGACGCCAGATCCTC
>CAZYJB010000643.1:0-883 GCA_964647675.1 uncultured Verrucomicrobiota bacterium
CAGGTGCGATGCACGTCGCGGGTGACGGGCTCGAGCCCATTTCCAAGCGCGGGATTCGCGCCTTCGAAGGTGCCCTCGACCACGCAATAGAGGTCGCTCAGCGCTTTGAACCCCTCGATATTCCCCACGATGGCCCCGACCTGAACCGGCGCGCCGGGCCCGAGTTCGTAGCGCACCTCGACCAGCTCACCCAGCATGCGCAGCGCAAAGCGCGTCAGCCCGACACGCCAGACGCCCGGCGAGGCGGGGTCCTCCCCCAGCCACGCGTGGGACGGTGTGTACCGGTGGCGCACGGGAAGGTGCGCCACAAAAGTGGCCCGCTTGTAGAACAGCGTTTCGCTCACAACGACCTCGGCCGATGGACGACCGCGCGTGGCGGACGTTTCCCGGTGCGCGGGGAGCGTACCGTTGAAACCGACTCGGGCCACAAGAATTCTCGTCGAGCGGGAGTGCCCAGGCAAACTGGGCGCGTGCAGTATCTCGACCACAACGCGACCTCGCCCCTCTGTGACGCGGCGCGTCAGACGTGGCTGGAGGCGGCCGAGCGTTACCCGGGGAATCCGTCGAGTCCGCACCGCCTGGGATCGCGCGCCGCGCGCGCGCTGGACGACGCGCGGGCTTCTGTAGCCGAACTGCTGGGCGCGGTTCCGGAGGCGATTGTCTGGAATTCGGGCGCCACCGAGGGCAACAACACCGTGCTCCAGCATGTGGCACGCGCAGCAGCGCCGGAGGCCCGTGTCTGGCTGTCCGCCATCGAGCATCCCTGCGTCGTCGCCGCGGCGCGACGTTGGTTGCCGGGACGTCACGATCTGATTCCCGTCGATGGCGAGGGCGTGGCCGACTTGGAATGGGTTCGCACCCGCCTGGCGGCGGGCGAACGCCC
>CAZYJB010000643.1:893-3424 GCA_964647675.1 uncultured Verrucomicrobiota bacterium
TGATTGGCGTGATGGCGGCGAACAACGAGACCGGGGTGATCCAACCGTGGCGCGAGGTGCTCGAGTTGGCGGCGCGGCATGGTGTCGCGACCTTCTGCGATGCGGCCCAGTGGCTGGGGAAGGAATCGGCGGCGGGGCTTGGTGCGGCAGCCTGGGTGACCGGGTGCGCGCACAAGTTTGGCGGGCCCGCTGGCGTGGGTTTCCTCAAGGGGCCGGCCGCGTTTCTTCCTTTGCTCGAAGGAGGTGGGCAGGAAGAGGGGCGGCGGGCAGGCACCGAGAATGTGCCGGGTGCGCTGGCCTGCGTGGCGGCTCTGCACGACCGCGAGCGGCGGGTGCGTGAGGGGGCGGGCGTGCGAGTCGGCGCGGCGCGGAAGCGTTTCGAAACCGCGGTGAAGACGGCGATTCCCGGTCTGGAGGTGATCGGGGAATGCGTCCCGCGGCTGTGGAACACCTCGGCCCTGTGGCTGCCGGAAGTGGACTGCCGCCGCCGTTGGGTGGTGCGGCTGGACAAGCTCGGCCTGGCGGTCTCCACCGGATCGGCCTGCTCGGCGGGGAAGGAGAAACCGTCGCCCGTGCTCACCGCCATGGGACGAAATCCCGTTGGCGAACGCATGGTGCGCATCAGCGCGGGGTGGGAAACCCCGGATCCGGTATGGGACGAATTGCTGGGAGCGTTGGTGGCGACGGCGCGGGAGTTTGGGGTGTGAGCGACCGAAAAGGTGGGGCGCCACGTCCCGGTGGCGGCGCAGGGTCGGGCGGACGGGACGGGGTGACTGGGAGGGGCGGCTCGGCCGGGACGCCTCGCCCCACCTGCCGTGAGAGGTGCAGGAGAGGTGGAGCCAGGCATCCGGTTGCCGGGTGGGAGGCGTTGTGGAGATGATGAGACCGATGCCCAGGCCCACCGTTCCAGGATCGCGATCGCGGCGCTTGGGATTGGTCGTGCCGCCGATCAGCGGGCATCTGAATCCCGCGCTGAGCGTGGCGCGCGAAATGGCGGATCGCGGTCATTCCCTCGTATGCTTTGGCCTGCCGGACGCGCGTCGGCACGTCGAAGCGGCAGGGTTGGCGTTCCATGCGGTGGGCGCCGACCTGTATCCGGTGGGCACAGTGCCGGAATGGATGCGGGTTCAGGGCGGGCTCTCCGGGTTCCGTGCGATGCAATGGATCCTCGGCTGTTTGCAGCGCGAGAACCTCGTCTACCTCCGCGACCTGCATGGGGCGATCGAGTCCCACGGGACCGACGCCATGTTGATCGACCAGATCTCGTACGGAGCGGCGTCGGTGGCGCAGCACCTGGATCTCCCCTACGTGACCCTGTGCGATGCGTTGCCGGTGCATGCGGATTCTTCCGTGCCGCCGTTTGCGACGACGTGGAATCCCCTGCCGCCGGCTCTCGAAGCCGTACGTTCCACCCTCGGGTCCTTGGCGCTGCGTCCCGTGCTCGAAGCGCATCTGCGCCCGCTCCAGGAGAAGCGCCGGGCCTGGGGCCTGCCGCGGTTGCATCCGGAGAGCCTCGCCGCCTCGTCCTTGGCCGTGCTGTCCCAGCAACCGACCGGATTCGAGTTCGCACAACGCCGGTTGCCGCCGCATTTCCATCTCACCGGACCTTGGATCCGACGGCACAACCGGCCGGAGGAACCGTTTCCCTTCGAGCGTCTGGACGGACGACCGCTGATTTACGCGTCGATGGGCACCCTGCAGAACCGGATCGAAACTGTGTTCCGCACCATCGCGGAGGCCTGCGACGGGTTGGGCGCGCAGGTGGTCATGGCATTGGGGGCGCGGGACGCGTTGCCGCCGACGGGGTTGCCCGGGGACCCGATCGTCGTGCCGTTCGCGCCGCAGTTGGCACTGCTTCAGCGCGCCGCCCTGGTGATCACGCACGCGGGGTTGAACACCGCCCTGGAGACCCTGGCGCACGGCGTGCCGATGGTCGCCATTCCCGTGGCGAACGATCAGCCGGGTGTCGCGGCCCGGATTCGCGCGGCCGGAGCGGGCGAAGTCGTCCCGTTCTCGCGCCTCAGCGCCGGGCGCCTACGCGCGGCGGTGGCGCGGGTACTGTCCGGTCCCAGCTACCGTGACAGCGCGCAGCGCTTGGCGCGGGAGATCGGTCGCCGGGACGGCGCGAGCTGGGCGGCGGATGTGATCGAAGGGGTGATCACGGGTGGGGCTGATGAGGTTTCTCCCCTGAGCCCTGCAAGGGCGAGAGGTGACAGCCCAAGGCGCAGCCTGGGGATCGGTCACCACCACCATGGCCAGAGGCCTGAAGGGCCGAAAGGGCGCGTGCTTCCCGGCCGCTGCGTCCCGACAGGACGCCTGGGTTTTGGGACGTGAATACCCAAGGCTTCGCCTTGGGCTTTCTCCTGGCCGGGCGTTGCCCGGCATCTGAGTGACGGTCGCCGAGTATCCGTCGCCGGGACGGCGCGAGTTGGACGGCAGATGTGATCGAGGGGGTGATCTTGGGTGGGCCTGATGAGGTCTCTCCCCTGAGCCCTGTAAGGGCGAGAGGTGACAGCCCAAGGCGCAGCCTT
>CAZYJB010000644.1:0-3420 GCA_964647675.1 uncultured Verrucomicrobiota bacterium
CTGAACCGCGATCTGACTGGTGATTCCAGCGGCAGCGGGCGCAGTTACACGCGTCACGACGAGATCCACCGACGGCGCGAGCGTCACCTGAAGCGGCGTCGCGCTCCGGCGCACGTTGTTTCCTTCCCCGCCTGGTTCAGTCACCTGCGACAGGGCATCGGTGACGACCAACAGCGAATAGCCACCTGCCACGAGGGTTGCGGGAAGCGAGAACGCGTGCGTGACGGAGTAGACCCCGGCGGCTGCCGGGGCTGTGGTCCGGTTCACTGTCCCAAGCAGGATATCTTCCGCTCCGAGGGTTTCGTCAGAGGAGAGATAGACACGATCGACCCAGGCGGCCTGTTCGGTCGCAAGGGTGCCGTTGTTTCGCACCGACCAAGTGACTTCGATGGAGGATCCCGTGGCCGCCGCCGCGGGCGAGGTAACGTCCGTCACGACCAGATCCACCGGCGGTGGTCCCACCTGCACGGTAAGCGTGGTGGAGACCGTATTGTTCTCGTCCGACTCGACGATGCGCTCGGGATTGTGGTCCACCCAGACGAAAGCGGTGACGGTGCCGGAGAACGTAATGGGCATGGTGACGGACACCGTACGTTGCACGGCCTGCCCGATGCCCAACGGAGCTTCCGCCGTGACTCCGCCCACGATGACGACGGAACTCGATGGGCCCGTGGGAGCACCGGTGGTCGAAAGGATGATCGCTTCGGTCCAGGGCGCTGCCGCGATCGCATTGCCGCGATTGGTGGTCGTCCAGGTCAACGTGATGGACTGGCCCGGTTGCGCTGTGGCGGGCGCGGCGACATTGGAGGGCGCGAGATCTGGCAGCACAATCTGCCATCCACCTGCAAAGTGGTCCGTGGGCTCTCCCAGAGTGCCGTCGCCATCCTGGTCCATGGGATTGCCCAGGACGTCGGTGACGTCCGGGCCGATCTCGACGAGGTAGTCGCCATGGGCCGTTTGCTGCGGAAACGTAATGCGATAAGTCGTGGCATTAATCCGCGTGACTCCCACGCCGGTCACCAACGCCCCGCCCGGCGCACGAACCTGCACATCGGAGGCGGTCAACGAAGCGGGCGCCACTGCCTCGCTGAAGATCGCGTCCACCTGCCGCACGGGAGTAAGCACGCTGCCCGAGATCGAAAGACCCGTGACGCGCGGTCCGGTGGCGTCCACCGTGAAAGCGCCCCGGTACTGATCCTCCGTCGCTTCGCCGGCCACTCCGTCGCCGTCCTGATCCATCAGCTTCCCGCTGACGTCCGTGACATTGGGACCGAGAATCAGCAGGTACTCGCCGGACACCGTCAACGACCCCACCGTGAGACGATAAGTCGCCTCGGATCCGGTCACCGGCGCGATTGCCAACACCGGAATCGTCGCGCCGGCAGGCCCGGTGAGACGGACGTCGTCAGCGGTGAAGCTGGCGAGCGTAACGGGCTCGCTGAAAATCACGTCGATCGATGTCAGACCACCTCGGACCACGCCCGAAGGCAGGTGCTCGCGCACCCGCGGGCTCACGCTTTCCACGCGGATGCTCGTCTCGAAGCGATCCTCCGCCTCGCCGGGTATCAGATCGCCGTCCTGGTTCAGGAGACCGCCCCCGACATCCGCCACACCTGGGCCGATCCAGATCTGGTAGTCGCCCTCCGCCGTTATGGGTTCGACCTCCACCCGATAGGTGGCGGCATTCACCGCGGTAACAGAGGTTACCCGTGCCGTGACCAGCGGGCCGAACACGCGCACATCGCTGCTGGTGAAGGTCCCGGCCTGCACCCCGCCGGAGAACGTCACGTCGAACTGGCTCAAGGCCCCGTTCACGACCCCGCTCGGCGAGATGCCTGTGACCCGGAACGGCTTGCGATCCACGACGAACTGGCCGCTATAGACATCGGCCGTCGTCTCGCCGCCGAGCCCGTCCGCATCCTGGTCCAAACGGTTGCCCATCGCGTCCACGATGTTCGGAGCAACCTCCACCAGGTAGGTGCCGTTCTGCGCAATGGGCGCGAACTGAACCAGGAAACGGGTCGCCACCTGCCCCTCGGTCGGCTCGATTCGATCGCTGGGCGGAACCGCCGAAGATTTCACTGCCAGACCGCCCAAGGCCGTGTCGCCCACCAGACGGAAATTGGAATTGAACTCCGTGTGACCGCCCGGGGCGGCAAACAACTCCACTGCTTCCCCGCCGCCGGCCTCAAAATAGACGAGTTCAAGATCATACTCGCCCGCCGCCGCGAAGGTCCAGGTGGCGAAGCTCGCGGTGAAACCGCGCTGCGCATCGACCTCAAACGAATGGGCGCCCACCGACAGCCTGAACCCATCGTCGCTCGCGACGCCAAAGGTCCACTCTCCGGCTGACGGCACGACCACTTTCGCGGTCGCCACCACGGCGAAATGGTCGAGAGCCCGGCCGCTTCCTGGGCTGGCGAACGGTTGTTCGAGGCGCGAGAACTGCCCGCCGCCGCCGGTACCGTAGTTGATGACCGGGACATTGGCCCAACGGTTTCCCACCTGCTGGGAGGGCGTGTCGAGGAGGGCTTGAACGGTATCCAGCGAGGTGATGCCGGTGTTCGCGAAAACTGTTCGCGACGAGAAGCCGCTCCCGTCGAACGGCGACGCCGCCGACGGATAGACCAACGCTCCCTGCGGATTGACCGGGATGACGGCGTAGATTGGGATCGTGGACGGCGGTACGCGCTCCGAAGTGACCGCCAACCCGCCGTTCGCCGTATCGCCGACCCGCTTGAAGTCGGCGCCGAAGGCGGTCTGCTCGCCCAGAGCTGCCGAAAGCTCCAAGGCTTCCCCACCACTGGCGTCGAAATGGACGAGCTCGACTGCATAGACGCCCGCGGTGGCGAACTCCACCACCAGCAGATCCGGAGTCGTCATGCCGCGGGCGGCGGTGAAGGACGCCTCCATGCCGTTGACGCGCAGGCGGAACCCGTCGTCGCTGGCCACCGCAAAGGTCCACTTCCCGGCGGTCGGCACGGTCACCTGCCCACGGATGACCGTGACCACGTTGTCCGCGACAATCGGAAACGCGAGGCTGGCGGTGGTGAAGTTGCCGCCACCGCCGAGATCGACATACGAAACATTCGCCCGCGCCACCGTGGTCCAGTTGCCGGCCAGCACCTGCAATCCCAGCTCGAGCGTGCTGACCGCAAAGCGGGATTGATAAGACGTCACCGCGAAGCCGGCCGCGGGTCCGGTCGCACCGCCACCCCGGTAAATCAGGATGTCCTCCGGCCGCAGACTGCCAACGGCGACGGGTTCGTTGAACTCCAGGAAGATTGAATCGAGAGCCTGTTCGACGGTTCCGTTCGGTGTCTGGCCGCTGACGCGGGGTCCCGAGGCGTCGATCACCACCACCGCGGAGTACGTATCTTCGCCCGCTTCACCGCCACGACCATCATTGTCCTGGTCCAT